>DALYYK010000242.1:0-4854 GCA_031983305.1 Candidatus Fimivivens sp.
TGGCATAGGCGCGGCCGCGTTTTAAAACGCGGCCGCTTTTATATTATGTTGCGGGCTAACCCTGCGCCATATTCAGAAGCGCGTCGCCGGTCAGGCGATAGGTCGTCCAGTCCGCCATGGGGCGCGCATTGAGCGACAGATAAAAGTCAATGCTCGGCTTGTTCCAGTCAAGACACGACCACTCAAGTCGGCCGCAGCCGCGCGCGACAGCCAGCCGGGCAAGTTCTTGCAAAACCGCTTTGCCGTAGCCCTTGCCGCGATGCGATTCTTGGATGTAAAGGTCTTCAAGATAAAGGCCCGCGCGGCCCAAAAAGGTTGAAAAGTTATAAAAGAACAGCGCAAAGCCGACAACCTCATTTTCAGCCTCGGCAAAAATGACCTCAGCCTTATTCTTTTCAAACAGCCACTCGTGAAGCAGCGTCTCGGTGGCGGTTACCTCGTCGCTGAGCTTTTCATATTTAGCCAGCAGTCGGATAAACGTGAGAATCTGCGGGACGTCCGCGGGGGTTGCGGGTCTGAAGGTTACGGGAATCTGCATGGTCATGCTCCTTTAGTATATAGCATATGCCGCTTTATTCGGGGCGCTTTTTATCTTCGTCCTCACAGTGTGAGGCGCAGTTCGAGCAGTCGCCGTGGCAGCCGCCGCGCATCATGGGCTCCTTATTTTTAGAAACGAGCGCAAAAATGAACAGCGCGCAGAGCACGGCCGCCATCACGCCAAACACAACAATAAACTGAAATGTCATAATACAATCAAAGTCCTTTCTATTGGGCGACGACGGCGCCGTCGCAACGTGGGTCGGTGCCTCCTGCGTATACGCCGTTTTGTTGTCGCCAGATAATCTGACCCCGGCCAAAGGGTGCGCGGTCATGTGTGTAACTGACCTGGTGGCCCATCTGCTCCAGCGCACGGGCAATGTACAGCGGTACGCCGTGCTCAAGGCTGATGTTGCGCGCGCCGGTCCAGTGCCAGCGCGGGGCATCAAGCACCGACTGCGGGTTTTTGTGATATTCAAGCAGGCCAAGCACGACCTGAAGATGTCCCTGAGGCTGCATAAAAGCGCCCATAACGCCAAACGGCGCGACCGGCTGACCATCCTTGGAGATAAAACCCGGGATAATCGTATGATAAGGCCGCTTGCCGGGCGCGATGCAGTTGGGGCTGCTTTCGTCCAGATAAAAGCCGCCGCCCCGGTTGTGCAGCGCAATGCCGGTGCCGGGAACCACGACGCCCGAACCAAAGCCGTTATAATTCGACTGAATGTAGGACACCATATTGCCATCGGCGTCCGCGGTGCACAGATAAACGGTGCCGCCGTCGGTCGGGTTGCCGATTGATGGCAGCAAGGCCTCGCCGGAGATCAGCGCGCGGCGTTGCTCGGCGTAGGCAGCGCTCAACAGCTGCTGCGGTGCAACCGCCATGCCGGTGCGCGGGTCGGCGATATAATGATAAGCGTCGGTTGCAGCCAATTTGAGCGCCTCAATTTGCAGATGCCAGCTTTTGGGGTCCTCAGGCGACGGCAGCGTCATGCCGTTTAAGATGTTCAGGGCCATGAGCGCGATAAGGCCCTGCCCGTTGGGCGGCAATTCCCAAATATCATAACCGCGGTAGGTGGTGGTGAGCGGCGTCACCCATTCGGGTTCAAAGGCGGTCAGATCGCTTTTGCGCAGATAGCCGCCCGCCGCGCGCATATAGCGGTCAATCTCGTCGGCAAGAGCACCCTGATAAAACGACTTTGCACCGGTAGCGGCGATGTCGGCAAGCGTTTGGGCGTGGTCGGGCAATCGCCAGCATGCACCGGCCCGCGGCGCTTTGCCGTTATCGGTGAAGACGCGAAACCACTCGGCGAATTCGGGATGGTCGCGGTAAGGAGCATAAGTTTCTTCGGCGGCGGCCTTCCACCGCTCCGCGACGGTGGGGCTCACCGCAAAGCCATCGGCCGCATAGCGGATGGCGGGGGCGAGCGTCTCGGTCAGCGGCAGCCGGCCAAACCGCTCGGACAGCGCGGCCCACGCGGCGGGAAGCCCCGGCACCGTCTGCGGGAAAAAGCCGAGCTTCGGCATGGCCTTGTGCCCGGCGTCCCGAATCATTTGCGCCGTAAGCATCGCCGGACAGCCGCCGGTCGCGTTTAGGCCGAACAAGCCGTCCTTAGTCCAAACCTGCGCAAAGGCGTCGCCGCCGATGCCGTTGGAGCAGGGCTCGACAACGGTGAGGCAGGCGGCTGTGGCAATGGCGGCGTCTATAGCGTTGCCGCCCTGTTTTAAAATATCCAGCCCGGCTTGCGCACAAAGCTGCTGAGAGGTGGCGACCATGCCTTTGGCGCCAAAGGTCACCCGACGCTGCGAGGGATGGGGATACGAATGAAAATTCACAATATAGCCCCCTATCTATTAAGCTGCGGTCTGATGCAGCAGGTTAAGACTTCGGTATCGCAGCGTCGTGCGGTAGAGCTGCCAGCGCTGCATAAAGCACAGCTTTTAAGGACGTGCCTCCAAAATGCTTTTAGGACGGCACCAAGTTTTTTATCGCTGCGCGCCATGAAATCGGTGTGGGGTATCTCTAGTAATGGTACACCAAAAAATGCCGCCATGCAACCCAAACATCCTGTCCGATGTAAAAACAGACAGCCGTGGCGCATGGCGGCGTTTTAAAAAATATCAACATTTATCACCTGCAAGATATTCCTTGGCATAGCGCTTGGGAGAAGTGCCGGTGAGCGCGCCGAAGGTTCGAATAAAATGCTCGTTATTGCGAAAACCGACCATCTCTCCCACCTCCTGCACGCGCATACCCTTGCGCAGTAGCTCGCGTGCCTTGAGTACCCGGCAATGGATGATATATTCCATGACCGAAAAGCCGGTGACGGCCTTAAAGGAATGGCAGAGGTGATATTTGTTGATAAAGCAGTTAGCCGCGATAATATCGAGCGTGAGCGGTTCGGCCAAATGCCCCTGGATAAATTCGAGAATCGGCGAGATGCGGGCAAAATCGGGGTTTAACACGACCTTGCTTGGGTCGGTTGTCTCAAAGGAGGAGAAAACCTTGAGCAAAAGGCTCAGCAGTACGATCATATTTTGCATATCGTTGCCAAAGGCGTCGGTGCGCGGTTTTTCAAGCTGCTCAAACAGCTTGATCAGCTCAGCGGTTTTTTCTTTATCAAGCAGGACACAGTGCCCCGCCTCGCGGATGCAGGTCACAAAATCGCTTTGGGGCATCGAGAGCTCCTGCAAAGTGCTGGCTGAGATATGCAGCACATAGCGCTTATAAGAGTCGCTGGCGGTGCTTTTGTGCAGCGTGGCCTCGCCGATTAGAAACAGCGCGCCCCAGTGCAGGGGGTAGAGTTCGTTCTCAATAAAAAAGTCGCCGCCGTCTGAAAGGCAGAGCAGAATTTCAATATCCTCATGAAAATGGGGGCGATCCATGTGCCAGGAGTCGTCCCAATTTAAGCGCATCTGATATTTTGCGGGCGTCATGACACACCGTCCCTCCATCGTGAAAACGAGTTTTATTAATTATATCACGCGGGCGCAAGATATGCAAATATTTTAAAAAAGTTGCGCAATATGCCATGATATTGCTTTTTAAACTTTTAAAGATATGCTTTTAAAGCAGGAGTTTTTGCGATAAAAGCAAAAATTCTCAGACGTAAAAATGACGAATACGCACGAAACCCAATATACGCAAATTTTTTACCAACAAGGGATATTTATTAATCTTAGTTGTGTGTTATACTGATAAGACAAAATGGGTGCAGAATGTTTATGCAGCATTTGCGGCGCATACTGCCGGTAACGGCGGGCAGGCAGAGAGATGGGCGCTTTCTTCGGGTTCTATCGGCAGCTTTGTCGGTAGAATGTCGGTATGTGCCTTTTTAGTGTGCCTTGAGCCCGCTTACATGAGCTGCCGGGTCCTCCAAAGCCATTTGGCTTTGCGGGGGACCGAAAAAGCTTGGCGTAAGGGGGTTATTATTTTGTCGGGCACAGACTGCTGCGAGGGGGCATTCTAAAATATAGCGTTTTTCAACGCAACTCGATGGTCTGGGTCTGACTCGCGACTGTTTTGCACTTTGGCTCTTAGGCTTAAACTTGGTTTTGAGGCCCGAAAACTTGATGTAAGGAGAATGGTTATGAAGTATACTGCTACCATCAACGGAAGAACCTACGACGTGGAAATTGAGAGAACCGACGTTTTTCGTCCGCTGACCCGGGAAGAGATTGAAGCCGGCGTCGTCGGCGCCGTTGCGCCCATCGTGGTTGCCGCTCCCGTTGTGCCCGCCGCTCCCGCCCCTGTTGCAGCCGCTCCGGCAGCAGCTCCCGTCCCCGCCCCTGTTGCGCCCGCGGCACCTGTGAGCGCCGGCGCCGCAACCATCGCCGCCCCGATGAGCGGCACCATCTTTAAGATGCTGGTCAATGTCGGCGACGCGGTCAAAAGCGGACAGGTGGTCGTTGTGCTTGAGGCCATGAAGATGGAGAACGAGATATTCGCCCCCTGCGACGGCACCGTGACCGACGTACGGGTGGCACAGGGCGCCGCCGTTGCGCCCGGCGACGTATTGGTCGTGATCGGCTAATTCGGACCGGCAGCGTGCCGAGAGGATCGTAGTAATCGGATCTGCGCTTCGCCCGGTTGCGAAAAGATGCAGATAGCGTGCTAATATTACACATAACGTAAAAGTGGAGGTTTTACTATGGAAAAAGTTTTAACTTTGTCCGAGGCGATTTCTAAGTACGTGCATAGTGGAGATAATATCTGTTTTGGCGGCTTTACGACCAACAGAAAGCCTTATGCCGCAGCGCGTGAGATTTTGCGCCAGGGACTGACCGATTTTATTGTTTATGCCGGACCCGCCGGCG
>DALYYK010000243.1:0-4841 GCA_031983305.1 Candidatus Fimivivens sp.
CAGGAGGTGTTCCTGCTGGCGCTGGCGCGCTTCGTGAAATGGATCATCTACGGCTTCGTGGCGCTGCTGATCATCGAAGCGATCTTCAGCTGGGTCAATCCCCATGCGCCGCTGGCGCCCTTCGTGCATGCGCTGAACGATCCGCTGCTGCGGCCGATCCGCCGCGTGGTGCCGCCGATCGGCGGGCTGGATTTGTCGGTGCTGGTGGCGGTGCTGCTGCTGCAGATTGCTGTTGTTATCGGGCTGCGGGCAGCAGGCCGAAAGCGCCCCGAACGAGAACGCTGTCATTGTGCCCGCCCCGGCTGGCACCGCCGAACAGGCCTGCCTGAGCTTTGTTCAAACACAGCTCACCGTACAGGGTGGTATTTATACCAATTATTTAAGCGGCTCCGCCCAAGGGGCGCTGGCCGGGGGACATGAGGTACTGGGCGAGTCGCAGGGGCTGATGCTGCGCTACTACGCGGCGATCGCCGATGCGCACGGCTTCTCGCAGACGCTTGGCTTTATCACCCGCACTTTGGATACCGACGCGCTGCTGTCCTACCGCGCGCGGGAGGATGGCTCGCCCTACGCCATCAACGCTTCCATTGACGATTTGCGCATTCTTAGGGGGCTGCTCGAGGGCGCGCGGGTATTTTCAAATCCCGCGTATCAAGCGCTTTGCGAAAACTGGGCCAAGCGGCTATACCAGACCAACGTACAGGACGGCATGTTGCTCGATTGCTATGACGAAACGCTCGTCTTTGCGGGGTCTGTCAGTACGCTGTGCTTCTCAGACCTTGAAACGTTGCAGCTGCTCGGTAAGGTTGACCGGCGTTGGGGCAATGTCGAAAAAAATATGCGCAGAATTCTACAGCGGGGCTATTTAGGCGACGATTTTCCGTTTTATCAAACCCGGTATAATCTTGAGTCTCAAGCCTATGAGACCGAGCATGTCAATATGGTCGAGGCGCTTTTGACCGCGCTGCATCTCTCTGAGGTGGGTGAGGGTTCTCCGGCCACGCTGCGCTGGATTAAGTTAGCGCTGGCGCAGGGCGCGATCTACGGGGCGTATACCCCTCAGGGCATTCCTGTTAACCAGATTGAATCCACCGCCATCTATGCGCTCTGTGCGCTGCTGGGCGACGCCGAGAGTGATCAGGCGCTGGTGAACGCGGCGATTGAGAAACTGCGCACCCTGCAAATTACCGACAAACAAAGCGCGCTTTATGGCGCTTTTGCCGACGCGGCCACACAACAGGCCTATTCCTTTGACAATCTCATGGCGCTCGCGGCACTGCGCGCACAGGCGCAGAAAGCGGCATCAAACGAGAAAGGGTGAGGCGCTTGAATCGATATATTCGCACCGCTGCGTTTTTTATGACGGCATTTATGCTATTAACGCTTGGGGTGCTGGCCGGTTCGCCGCAGACCGTCGAAACAGATTCCGCCGAGGTACTGCTGGTCTGCGATGCGCAAAAGGGCCGCGCGGCGCTTGTGACGCTGATCCGCGCCAGCGGCAAAACGGTGCATTCGGTGTCCGAGGCCGACTACACCGCCGATCTGCCGCACCATTACAACTTTGTGGTGACCACCATCAACCAGCCGTATCGCGATGCCACAGCCGCCAAAATTCCAACGGTCTGCGTGGGGCCTGACGTCGGGCCGATAGAGGGCATCACCACGCTGGCGCTTAAAAATTTCAGCGCGACGCTGCAACTGGACGACCACAGCCAGTACCAATTTATCTCCGCCGCCACGCTGCTGCAACAACCCGAAAATGCGCGGCGCTACGGTAATATTTTGTTGAGCACCGGGGAAAGCTTTCCCTTTGGGGTCATATGCGCAAACGTCGCTTACGCACCGTGGTATCAGGCGCAGGGGCTGAGCTATATCATGCTCGGCGGCCTACTGCGGGACTATTTTGGCGGCGCGTCCACCGCCGGCGACATGTATGTGCTACTCGACGAAATCTATCCCTTTTCAGACCTTGAGATGCTGCGCACAACCGCCGACCGCTTTGCGCAGAGCGGCATCCCCTTTATCGTCCGGGTGATGCCGGTTTATGACAACCTCGATTACCCCGCCTTTAAGCGCTTTACGCAGGCGCTGCGTTATGTGCAGACAAGGGGCGGCAGCATCGTTCTGCACGACCCCATTGTGCGTCAATACGAAACGGAGCGCGCGCCGTTGGCCGAAAAGCTGGCCCGGGCCAAAGTGGCTCTGACTAAAGAAGGCATTGCGCTCTACGATCTGGACAGACCCGGCGTCGAAATCTCGCTTGAGGCGCTGCAACGCATTTCTCACGCTGAGCTCAGCTTCGGCAGTCTACCGGTCGATACGATGATCCGCTTTTCGCTGTTTGAGACCCAAGCGGCGCTCGCCGATGCCGTACAAGGGCTGGATGACGCGTGGCTTTCGCTTTCAAATTACAAGGCGAAATTTCCGCAGCTCGAGGCCCCGCAATTCAAAGAAAAGGCCATTGAGACAGCCTATGTTTACCGCACGGGTATTTCAACCTCTTTAAACGGGTTCTTCTCTGGCGCGAACCGCGTTCTGCTCATGATCGTAGGGATCAGCACCGTCGTCTTTTTGATTCTGATTGCGCTGGGGCGCAGACTTTACCGAGAAATGTTTTACAGGAGATCGTAAGCTGTGAATACCATCGATGTGCTAATGCTGGCCTCCCTCTGCTGCATCTGGTCGCTGCTGTTGGTCAACGTTTTGCTGATTGTGGGCGGCTATCTGTATTATCTCGAATCGACGGGCTATACGCCGCCGGTACCGGATCATTTCCCGATGGTGTCGATCATGGTCCCGGCGCACAACGAAGGCATGGTCATTGTGCAGACGGTGCTGTCGCTACTGGCGTTTAACTATCCGCAAACCCGATATGAGATTATTGTGATCAACGACAATTCCTCCGATGACAGCGCGCTGCTGCTCGCGGAGCTTCAGCAGAAACACCCTAACCGCAATCTCAAGATTATCAATACTGACAGTATAACCGGCGGCAAGGGCAAGTCGAACGCCCTCAACATCGGTTTTGCGCACTGCACCGGTGATTATATCGTCATTTACGACGCGGACAACACGCCCGAGCCCAACGCACTGCGGCTGCTGGTGTCTGAAATTTGCGCTGACGGCACGTTGGGTGCTGTCATCGGAAAATTCCGCACCCGCAACAAAAACGCGACGTTGCTCACCCGCTTTATCAACATTGAAACGCTCTCGTTTCAATGGATGGCGCAAGCCGGACGGTGGAAGCTGCTCAAGCTCTGTACGATACCCGGCACAAACTTTATTATCCGGCGCGGCATTCTAGAACAGATGGGCGGATGGGATATCCGCGCTATCGCTGAGGACACGGAAATCAGCTTTCGCGTCTATCGGATGGGCTACCGCATCAAATTTTTGCCGCAGGCGGTCACCTGGGAGCAGGAGCCTCAGACCCTGAAGGTCTGGTTCCGCCAGCGAACCCGCTGGGTCAAAGGCAATATCTATGTGCTGCTCAAAAATTTGCCGATGCTCTTTGACCGCAGGGCGGGTCAGGTGCGCTTTGACATTCTGTATTTTCTGTCGATCTATTTTTTGTTACTAACCTCGCTGGTTATTTCAGACAGCGTCCTTTTGTTGCATGCGAGTGGCTTGGCACACACAACGCTGGCAGGCTTTAGCAATTTGTTATGGGCGCTTGCCATCGTCATGTTCATTTTGGGCACCTATGTAACCGTTACAACCGAAAAGGGCGAAATGCACGCAGCGAACATCCTGATCATTGCGCTGATGTATTTCACTTATGCCAAAATGTGGATGATTGTCGCGGCATACGGATTGATACAATATACAAAGGATCTTGTGCTGCACAAAGAAACCATCTGGTATAAAACCGAACGATTTTAGTGACGGAGGTCATCGCTTGAAGATGAAAAAGAGAAAATGGGCCGCCGCCTTGCTATCACTGCTTTTATGGGGTCAATTGGGCGGTCTGCTATCGGCGAACGCCGCTGAACCTAATCCAACAGCAGCACCGCAGGCGCCAAGCGTTCTGGCCGGGGCCGACCTACCCTATCTCCATGAGGAGTCGTTCGAAAGTGACCAAAGCCTGACCGGCCTTTTTTCTCAGGCGATCCGGTACTTTCAGGCGGGCGAATGGGATATCCGCGACGCGACACTGACGCTGCGTTACGCTGTGTCCCCGCTCGCGGATAACGCCGTGTCAAGCCTGACCTTTACGCTTAACAACACCCTGTTCTATTCCTTCCGCCCGACACCCGGCGCAGATGGCGCGATACAAACGCTGTCGATACCGATTCCGGTCGATCAAATTAAAGCGGGGCAAAACACGCTGACCCTCGAGGCTTATATCCGCACGCAGGATCAGTTGCCCTGCGTCGACGATGTCTCACTTGCGAATTGGCTTCAGATTTTTGGCGACTCGACCGTTTCGATCCGCTATTATTCAACAATGCCCTGCGACACACTGGCCGATTGCTACGCGCAGCTTTCGAGCATTGACGCGCTTGAAAACCGGCAAAGCGCCGTACTGATGCGCGAAAACGCCACCGAGTCTGAGCTGACCACCGCCGCGCTGGCACTGGCAGGTCTGTCAAGTCAGGCTAAGATGGCGTATGAAAATATTGGGCTTGAAAGTCTGTCAGATGTGCAAACACCCTTTTTAGGAAAATACCGGCTGTATATCAGCCGGTATGACGCGCTATCCCCGGCGCTTAAAGCGCGGCTGACCGATGGGCAGCGGCAGGCTGCGGCGCAGGACGCACTTATGGCGCTTTTAAAAGATGATGAGGGCAGCCATGTGCTGCTGGTCACCGGCAACAATTACAACGCGCTGCGAAACGCCG
>DALYYK010000244.1:0-1516 GCA_031983305.1 Candidatus Fimivivens sp.
CTGTCATAATCTGAGCCCAAACCGATGCAGATCACGACCGGGCGATGCAGCTCAACGGCCTTTTGCATAATATATTCGATGCCCAGCATCAGAAAAGAAGCCTCAAAAGCGTTTTGCTGCTCACTTGGAACGACGAAACGTTGAAGATAGAACGGGTAGGCTTTTTTAAGCTTTACCATAATGATTTCAGCGTTTGGCGCCGCGCCGATGAAATCTCCAACCGGGCTGGCCGCTGCGGTGGAGGCCAAAAAGGTGCCATGCCCGACCTCATCGCGGTGTGGGACGATGTCATAAGGGTTTTCTGAGGCCAGCGCGGCGTTGATCTGTTCATTGGTATATTCGGTTCCCAGCGGAAGCCCGCCCGGCGGCGTGCCTGGAATGGTCTGATCGTAAATATATCGAATTTTGCTGCTGCCGTCGGGATGCTTAAAAATCGGCTGCGTATAGTCAATGCCGGTATCGATAAAGCCGATGAGCACCCCCTCGCCGCTCAGGTCGAGATGGGGCTGTTGCTGCACCTGAATAATAGCCGCCGATTCGAGACTGGGGCGAATGGTCAGCCCCAGCACGGTTGGCACGCTGTTGATAAAATCGGTACCCATATAGGTGATCATTTCGTTATAATCCTCGACCTTGGCATAACAGATGATATAGGTATCCTTAATGGTGTAGCTTGTAATAAGGCCGGGGTGGTTTAAGATCATCTGGTCGTAATAAGCATCTTTTCTGATGATAAAATCGACAATATCGGGTGCGTACAGCGTGTCTTTATCCAAAAGAACGCCTCCTTTCGGATCGGCGTCGCAGCGCCGATGAGATGAGATGTACAAACAAAAAGCCGCTATAGCTCGCGCATGTAATAAAAGGATCGCGTGAGGTTGAGCATGCCGTACCCCCACTGGTTGTTGGGATAGATTACCAGCTCGTTGCGGTTGCAGCCCCGAATCAAATAGGCCTTGACGGTAGGGGTACAAAAGCCAAAATCATTTCCTTTGACAATCGCCCATTGCATCAGCAGTGCGCAGGCCCCTGAGGTGATGGCGGCGGCGCAGCTTGTGCCGCTCATATAGCCAAAACCGGCGGGATAGATGCCGCCGATCTGGTAGCCGGGGGCCAGTAGGTCGGGCATTTCACTCTGTATTCTCGTTGGGCCCCAGGATGAGAGCGGATATAAGATGTTGCGAATGCTGTTATAAGCGCCGCAGCAGATCGGCCCTAAGCCGGTGGCTGGGTAGGTGATGGTGTTGTAGGGGTTGGAGGACAGAAATTCCACGTTTGGCGATATAAAGCCGGTCATGGGCAGCCAGGCGCGAATCGAGCCGTCTATGATAAAATCGCCATAGGCTGTAATGGTCCACAGGCCGGGGGTGGCGTCGCGTATTTTAACGATAGTCACCTGATCGCCGCTGTTGCTGATCGGGAACAGATAGGTCACCGAGACCATCGATTTCTCGAGAACAAGCTGCGTGTCTTGAGTGAATAGGGGTTTGGCCGGTACCCGTTTGACGAGCTCGCC
>DALYYK010000244.1:1526-4829 GCA_031983305.1 Candidatus Fimivivens sp.
CCGAGACCGAGATGATATCCGAGAGGCGGTTTGTGATGATGACCCAGATATTTCCTGCGTTTTGTCCTACTTGAATATCGATGTTCTCGGGTGTCTTATCGCGCGAAAAGCGGTTGTAATAGTGGTGCTTCGCCTGGCTTTCGTTTCCGGCCGCCACGCAGATGCACACCCCCGGAATATTTGAGATGTCAAACAAATAGTCCTCAAGCGGGCTGGTGCCGTCGTGGCTGTCGTAATTTGAACCGAGTCCGAGGCAGATGACAACCGGGCGCTTAAGCTCCCGCGCCTTTTTAATGATATATTCAACACCCAGCATGACCGCAGTGGACTCAAAAGCGTTTTTCTGTTCTGGGGGCACAAAGAACAACTCACGCATGAAAGGGTAAGCTTCTTTGAGCTTAACCATGATAATTTCCGCCTCGGGCGCGGCGCCGATAAAATCCTCCTCGTTGATAGGGGAACCCGCCGCCACCGAGGCCAGAAAAGTGCCATGTCCCGCCTCATCGACATGAGGCAGAACGCTCAAGGGTGTTTGAGCGGCTAGAGCCGCGTTAATCTGCGCGTTGGTATATTCAACGCCGAGCGGGAAGCCCTCCGGCGGCGTTCCCGGAATTGACTGATCGTAGATAAATTGAATTTTGCTGGTGCCGTTCTGGTTTAGAAAAACTTCTTTTCGATAGTCGATGCCGGTATCAATAAAGCCGATCAGCACGCCCTGACCCTTAAGGTCGAGATAAGGCTGCTGCTGCATCTGAATAATGCCCGAGGCCTCAAGCTCGGCGCGGCCCAACAGGCCAAGGACACTGGGAATGCCCTTTTGAATACCCATATAACGGGACATATCTCTATAGCCTTCGACAGTGGCATAGCAAATAATATAGGTGTCGTTGACCGTGTGGCTTGTGATCAGGCCGGGGTGCTCTAAGATATAGCGTTCAAAATAAGCGTCTTTTCTTACAAAGAAGTCGACGACGTCCGCCGAATACAGCTGATTGATGTCCAAATCCTACGCCTCCCGAAAACATGATGAGCATGGGCTTTCTCATGCAGAGTACCTGCTCACAGCGCATTGATGCATGCATATAGCTTATTATATTTAACGCGCACTTAAAATATGAGAAGGTAGCCACGCTTGGATGATTTGTCGTCCAAATTGGATTTCAGCCCCGCATATCGGGCAAAAAATCCTTCCATGCGCCGGGCGGGGACATTTATATTTTATATCGGTGGGGCAGGTAGTCCAAGAAGCGTCGGGCGGCACAGGGCAGTGATTTCCGGCTGCGCATAGCCAGCCCGATGTGGCGATAGGCCGGTATCTCCAGCTCTTTGGCCACAATGTCGTAAGGAATGCGCTGCAAAATCAGCTCGGGCAAAATGCTGATGCCAAGGCCGTTTTCAACCATTGACATAATGGCGTAATCGTCCCAGGTGGTAAAGCGCACCTGCGGGCGCAGGCCGTGGCACTCGAAAATGGCGGCAATTTCAGCTTTGGCTCCTTTTTCAAGCAGCATGAATGGCTCGCGCTCGAGCGCTTTGAGCGGGAACCGGTTACATCCGGCCAGCCGGTGGGTTTTAGGCAGCACGACGAGCAGACGATCCCGTTGCTCGATGCTCACTGTGTCAAACGCTGCTTCGGTCGGCAGCCGCAGAAAGCCAAAATCCACACGTCCCTGACGTATCCAAGCCTCGATCTCGGTATAATCGCCAAGCAGTAGCTCAAACTCGGTTTTCGGATAATCCTGCTCGAAGCGCTTGATCATGTTGGGCAGCCAGTGGGTTGCCACGCTTGAAAAGGTGCCGATGCGTATTAGGCCAACACTGCCGTCCTGCAGGTCGGCCACCTGTGCCGCCAGCAGTGCTTGCTCGTTGCAGACGCGCTGAATCTGCGCAAACAGTTTTAAGCCGTCCGAGGTCAGCGTCACACCGGATTTTCCGCGCTCCAACAGCGTCACGCCCCATTCGGCTTCGAGATCGCCGATCATCCGGCTGATGCCCGACTGCGTATAGTTGAGGCTTTCTGCGGCTTTTGTCAGGCTGCCGTATTCCACGGCTTTAATAAGCGCCAGATATTTTTGTAAATTCATAACATCACCCATGACTAATTATCATAATAAATATGTTAAGCATTCATTTTAATTATGGATAATAATATGCTATAGTGATACCGTTGTCAATATGAACAAGGGTGGGATCACATGAACAGCAAACGGGCATATGTCCAGTATTTTGCGGCGCTATTAATGTTTGGCATGAACGGTGTCGTCGCGAGCCATATCGCGCTGAGCAGCTATGAGATTGTCTTTACGAGAACGCTGCTTGGCAGCCTGTTCACCGTCATGCTTTTTGTGCTGACGTGGCAAAAGGCACAGCTATTCAAACACAAGAAATGCACGCTTTACTTATTCCTTTCGGGTGTTTCGATGGGTATCAGTTGGATATTGCTGTACGAAGCCTATCGGCAGCTTGGCGTTGGCGTGGCTTCGCTGGCCTATTATTGCGGCCCGGTCATCGTTATGGCGCTCTCGCCGGTGCTTTTTGCAGAGAGACTGACATACGAAAAGGTATGGGGATTTACAGCCGTGTTGGTCGGCATGTTGTTGGTCAACCTGCAAGCCCTGCAAGGCGGGAAGACGGCATGGGGGCTGTTTTGCGGCGTCATGTCCGCCGTTATGTATGCCGCGATGGTCATTTTTAATAAAAGCGTCGACGGCATTACCGGCGGCGAGAATACGATGTGGCAGATGCTCAGCGGTTTTTTAACGCTGGCGGTTTTTATGGCCTTTCGGCAGGGCCTTGCGCTGCATATACCGCCTGGGAACCTGCTGCCTATTCTGGTGCTGGGCCTGTTTAATACGGGTCTGGGCTGTTATTTCTATTTTTCATCGATCGGGCGGCTGCCGGTTCAAACAGTGGCGGTCTGCGGCTATCTTGAGCCGCTTTCTGCGGTGATTTTTGCGGCGCTGTTTTTGGACGAGCACCTGTCCGCCCTTCAACTGACGGGTGCGGCGCTGATTATCGGCGGGGCCGCTTTCAGCGAGGGCTTTCACCGCCGAGGCAGTCCGACGGTACGCCGTTCGGATGGGTAAAAAGCCGTTCGTTTTAATCTCTGGCGTTCATCTTTTTGGTTGAATCTGGACTTTCTTTTGTCACTTTGATATAATTTAAAAATAAATATCATTTATAGGGTATCGGTGCTGGTCGACGGGGCTAAATAATAGCGCGTGGGTTTTCCGCGCTGAAGAGCCTATTGGGTTCGCGGCATTTGGTCAAATACAGCATTTTATGACAAAAAGGGGTGCGGAT
>DALYYK010000245.1:0-4811 GCA_031983305.1 Candidatus Fimivivens sp.
GTGACGATTTTCTGTTTGCGCTGGGAGATGGCAACCACTCCTTCGCGGCGGCCACGGCCTGCTGGGAGGCCCTCAAGCCTACCCTTTCGCCCGAAGAGCAGAAGACGCACCCCGCCCGTTGGGCGCTGGCCGAGCTCGTAAACCTGTACGACCCGGCGTTGCACTTTGAACCGATCCACCGGCTGCTTTATAACGTCGACCCCGACGCCGTGCAGCGCGCGCTCGGCTTTGACGCGGCCAACCCGCCCGACGCGCAGGTCTTACAGCCCCAGCTCGACGAATGGCTTAAAAGCCACCCCGAGGCGGAGCTGGAATATGTCCACGGTGAGCAGGAATGCCGCGCGCTCGGAGAGAGGCCCGACCGACTGGCCATCATCTTCCCGGCGTTTGACCGCGATTCGCTTTTTGAGGTGGTGCGCCAAAACGGCGCGTTTGTGCGCAAGAGCTTTTCAATGGGCGAAGCGCGCGACAAGCGTTACTATCTTGAGTGCCGTAAAATAAAGTAAACGCCGCGATTATTTTATGCGGACGGCATGCTTCACAAGCGGCATAGAAACGGCCCACAGATTGCAGCCCCGCAAGAGCTGTAGCAACGATATGGGCGACAAACGGGCGCCCGCCGTCAGAATAGCTGTTTTTTTAATAGTGTGCTTGATCAAAGCCATGCAAAAAGCCCGTGCCACGGCAAACGCCGGAGCACGGGCTTAAAATTTGGGCTATCAGGCGACATTCTGTAAAAGCTTTGCAACCTTGAATTTATCGACGGCGGCGGTGTCAAGCTTAAAGCCGATGGTGTCAGCCATGGCAATCATGTCCTGGCGGAACTCCGCGCCCTTATAAGCGCTGAGCAGCGACGCTTTGGCGTTTGTAAATGCCGTGCCGTCGCCCATCGTATCCCGCAGCTCGTAGATCACATAATAGTTGTCGTCCTCATAAAACTCAGGCGCGTTTTTCTTAGTCGAGGTAAAAATCTGATCAAGCAGCGCTTGCGGATAAGAGGTGTTACCCTTGTTTACAAGTATTTCTTGCTCGGCTTCGACGAGCGCGGGCGTCTCTTGGGTGTTGCCCGCTGCCGCATTCAGGGCATTGAGTCGGTCATTTTCCGTGACGATCACACTAAATACCGGGTCTCCGGCCTCGACACGGGCCTTATAACCCTCATAAAGCTTTTTCTGCTCGTCGAACTTACCGCTGTCGAGCGGCATGCCGGTCGAGGAATCGCGCTTTGTAAGCACAAGCATGAGCGCGCGGCGGTAGTTGTCGGTAAAATAGCTTTTTAACTCGGCTTCGGGCACGGCTTTTTCGCCACCCTCGCCGTAATAGGCGGCAAAGACCTGGTTGGCAAGCTGCGAGCTGTTTGCGACCGCCTCAGCCGAAGCGAGCGAGACGCCCATCTTCTCCATGCTTTTGCCTTCGGTGCCCCAGGTTTTGTTAAGCGATTGTTTGATCGAAGCGGCGACCGCCTCGTCGATCGTGATGTTCAGACGGGTGGCCTCGGTGGAGACAGCCGCATAGGTCTTAATCAGATCGACAGCACGGTTGTTGATCCACTGCTCGGCCTTGACGCCGTCAATCTCCTGCGAAAGCAGATCGCCATAAGGGTTGGCAACCTTTTGATACGCCTCGTTCATGGCGTTGACCTGATTGAAGATATAAACGCCTGCGGGAATCGAGCCGCCGTTATAAGTGGCCACAACCTGAGGCGCTTTGCTGCCGCACCCGGTCAGAGAAGCAGCCGCCATACCCAGCGCCAGCCCCAGCGCCGCCAGCTTTTTAGTAGTCATATTTTTCGTTTCCTCCTTAAATTGTCCGCTATGAAATCAAATTATCGAAAACAAGCTATGTTATTATACCATCGATGTATACAAATGGTATAATTGCGCATCAAAGTACCGCAAACCCGATTAGGCGCGAATTGTCACGCATCCCTTATTATACCCGCGCTAGGCGGTAAAGTCCAGCATGCGACTTAAGTTTTTTGTAAGAACCCCAGCTTTGATTGAAAGCACGTAAATTCTGTGCTACAATAAATGTTTGATGAAGAAATTAAAAAGGATGTTGACAGGATGACTACACAGGGGTTCAATAATGAAACCTACATCAGGCAGCAGAGCGCGAAGATACGCGAGCGGGTCGAGCAATTCGGCGGCAAGCTCTATCTTGAATTCGGCGGCAAGCTGTTTGACGATTTTCACGCCGCCCGCGTGCTGCCCGGCTTTGACTTAAACGGCAAGGTCAAGCTGCTGTGGGAGCTGCGCGAGCAGGCCGAGATTATTTTTTGCATCAGCGCCACGGCGATCGAAAAGAATAAGGTTCGTTCCGATGTTGGCATCACTTACGATCTCGATGTGCTGCGCCTCATCGACAGCTTGCGCCGGATGGATCTTTACATCGGTTCGGTGCTTATCACGCAATATTCGGGACAGAGCGCTGCCGATATGTTCCGCAAAAAACTTGAGATGCGCGGCGAGCGGGTCTATGTGCACACGCTGACCAAAGGCTACCCCTCGGATGTCGACATCATCGTCTCGGATGAGGGCTACGGTGCAAACCCTTATATCGAAACCTCCCGTCCGCTGGTGGTTGTCACAGCGCCCGGCCCCGGCAGCGGCAAGCTGGCTACCTGCCTGTCGCAGCTTTATCACGATCAAAAGCACGACATCAAGGCTGGGTATGCCAAGTACGAAACCTTTCCGGTGTGGAACCTGCCGTTGCAGCACCCTGTCAACGTGGCCTATGAGGCGGCGACCGCCGACCTCAAGGATGTTAACATGATCGACCCCTTCCACCTTTCGGCCTACGGCGTGACTACCATTAACTACAACCGTGATATCGAGGCGTTCCCGGTCGTGCGCGCCATTCTCAACCGCATTCTCGGCGGGGATATCTACGCCTCGCCCACCGATATGGGCGTCAACATGATCGGCAGCTGCATCACCGACGACCAAGCGGTGCGCTACGCCGCCTCTCAGGAGATTATCCGCCGTTATTTTAATGCGCGCTGCGCTTATAAAAAGGGCGAGGGCGACCTTGAGGCCTGCCAGCGCATCGAATTTCTCATGAGCTCGCTGGGGCTGCGCACGACCGACCGGCGCACCGTTGTGCCCGCCGTGCAAAAGGCGAAGGACAGCGGCCGAAGCGCCGTGGCGATCGAGCTGCCCGACGGCCAGATCGTCACCGGAAAATCCTCCGAGCTGATGAACGACACCGCCAGCGCGGTGCTCAATTCCATCAAGCTGTTGGCCGGGCTGGCCGACGAGATTCTGCTCATCTCGCCGATCGTGCTCGAGCCGATTGTGCGGCTTAAAAAAGAGGTGCTTGGCTCGCGCTATCCTGTTTTAAAGCTTGAGGAGGTCTTGCAGGCGCTCTCGATCTCGGCCGCGACCAACCCCACCGCCGAGCTCGCGATGAAGCAGCTGCCCAAGCTGCGCGGTTGCGACGCGCACTGTTCCGACATCATCACGCAGGCCGACGGCGCGACGTTTTTAAAGCTCGGCGTCAACTACACCTGTGAGCCGCAGTTCCCGACCAAGGATTTGTATTTTAAATAGATGCTGGGAAACGATATCGGCGGGAGGAGGGCGTGTGATGCTAAAGCGCTTCTTGGCTCTGGGCGCGTGCCTTTGCGTGACCATGGCGCTGCCGGCGTGCGGGCATATCCCTACCGCTTCTTCATCTGATATCGCTTCTGTTTCCGAGACTGTCTCGGCGGCTGAATTCGATCCGGCGGAATCGGGCAGTGTGACGGATGAACCCGGGATAAACGCAAAGGTCACCATCCCCATATCCTATGGCGGTGAGGGTTGGGAAACACAGGAGATTGGCTGGATCGACGGCACAAAGCTCCTTGCGGTTTTTGAATATCAGGACAGATTGCGCGACCGCTCCGACATCACCGAAAAATCGGTGGTCGTTTACGACATGGCGGATCGGACTGAACGGCTGGTTTGTACCTTTCGCGACAAGGGCTGGGTCGGGGACATTCGCGCCGACGATAACGAGGTGCTCATCACCTCATCGGAAAAGCTCTATTCGCTGCCGCAAGCCGATCTAATGCAGATTACGGTATCGCCCTACAAGGGGGACGACTGGCGCTGCAATACGTTTGGCGGCCTGTATGCCGGACGGGATGAACTGGGAATGGTTATCCGAAGCGGCGCCGGCGAAACGATACGCGTTGCGACAAAGACCGAAGCATATTTCTTTGATGGGCCTCAATGGTCTCCCGACGGATGTTATCTGCTTTATAATAAATATTTTGGCGGCGTCGGCCACCCGGTCAACAAGTGCATTGCCGACCGCGAGGGCCGCGCTGTCTGCGAATTCGCTTTTCCCGAAACCGATAATAATACGTACTGGTCGAACGACAGCCGGTATATCGTCGCACAGGTGCTCGACCATCCCGAGGGACTGCTCCGCCTGCTCGACGTCGAGGCGGGAAGGGAAATTGCCGCGAGTCCGTTGCCTTATGTCGAGCACTTTCGCAGCATCTTGGATGTCCACAAAAGCACAACGGTGTGCTGGCGGCAGGAGGGCAAAAGGCAGCCCGGCATTGTCTATACCTTTGACGTCCTGACAGGGCAGAAGACCGATATTGTGACGCTGCCGCAGCCCTGCAACGTTAAATTTTCGCCGGATGGACGCATGCTGGCTATGTTGGAATGGGAGAATGCCACCGAAGTGCGTTTTTTTGAAAGCGGTATTAAATAACTCTGTAAAAAATCTCCGCCTATATACTTTAGGCGGAGATTTTTGCATACACGCTTAGTTTTAAAGAGGCATGAATTAGTCAGCGGATTTTATGCCCTGCC
>DALYYK010000246.1:0-4808 GCA_031983305.1 Candidatus Fimivivens sp.
AAAAATCTTGGCGGCTGCGCCCGAAGGCAGCTTGGAAAAAAAGGTGGTCTACCCGGTGGGCATTTTGACCAAAGCGCCCCAGCGCGAGGCGGCAGAGCTGTTTATAGCCTTCCTGCAAAGTCCGGAAGCTATGGCCGTGTTTGTAGAAAACGGTTTTAAATCAAATATCTAGCAAAACACTTGGCGGCGGGCTTGCGTTTGTAGGCCCGCCGTATGTGGGTTTTTAGGAGGCCAAGGGATGGACGTTTCCGCTATTTTGATATCGTTGAAAACGGCGTCGGTATCCATTGTCATCACATTCTTTTTAGGCATTTTAATGGCGTGGTGGGTGGTGTCGCTTCGCAGCGCCGCGCTCAAGCTGATTGTCGATGGCATATGCACGCTGCCGCTGGTGCTGCCGCCAACGGTAGCAGGCTTTTTTCTGCTTTACATGTTTGGGGTGAAGCGTCCAATCGGCGCACTGTTGCTGCATTTTTTCAGTGTAAAAATTGTGTTTAGCTGGAGCGCCACCGTTCTGGCAGCGGTGGTTATCTCCTTTCCACTTATGTATCGCAGCGCCCGCGGCGCGTTTGAGCAGGTGGATGAAACCATGATACAGGCGGCCCGTACCATCGGCATGCCCGAATGGAAGATTTTTTGGCGGATCATTATGCCGCTGGCCTTGCCGGGCATTGCAGCCGGCGGCATTTTGGCCTTTGCGCGCGGGCTGGGCGAATTTGGCGCCACTGCCATGATCGCGGGCAATATTGCGGGTAAAACACGCACCCTGCCGCTGGCCGTCTATTCGGCTGTGGCGGGCGGTAATATGGAAAGCGCCTATGAATATGTGGGCATCCTTGTGGGTATTTCCTTTCTTGTGGTGGTGGGCATGAACTTTTTCACACTCAAAGAGCGGCGGTACCGCGGCAAGGGGGCGAAGCATTGAGCCTTGATGTAGCCATTAAAAAGCGCTTTCGCGGCTTTACGCTGGATGTAAGCTTCATGTCCGATGCGGGGCCTCTGGGGATACTGGGCGCTTCCGGCAGCGGTAAAAGCATGACGCTCAAATGCATCGCCGGGATTGAGACCCCGGATGAAGGGCATATCATCGTTAACGGGCGTGTGCTGTTTGACTCAAAGAAAAAAATCGACCTAAAGTCGCAAAAGCGTAAGATCGGTTACCTATTTCAGAACTATGCGCTTTTTCCCAACATGACGGTTGCGCAAAATATTGCCTGTGCGCTAGGCAACAAGAACAGAAGCGAAAAAGCCGCTATCGTGGCAGATTTGCTGGCGCGTTTTGAACTGTCGGGACTTGGCGAGCGATATCCTTCGCAGCTCTCCGGCGGACAGCAGCAGCGTGTGGCGCTGGCGCGTATTTTGGCTTATGAGCCGGATGTGCTTTTGTTGGATGAACCGTTTTCGGCTCTGGACGCCTACTTGAAAGAATCCCTGCAAGTTGATATGATAAAATTGCTGAAAAACTACCATGGAGACGCCGTAATGGTGACGCATAACCGCGACGAGGTATACAAGCTGTGCCCCGGACTTATGGTGCTTGAAAACGGCCGCGTACGCTCTTTGGGCGACACCCATGACATGTTTGCGCGGCCAAAAGATGTTGCTACCGCGCGCCTGACCGGTTGCAAAAACATATCGCGCGCCAAAAAGGTATCGGAATACCGGGTACACGCGCTGGACTGGGATGTTATATTTACTGTAGAGGAAGCGGTTCCCGATAAAACAGCCTACGTGGGTATACGGGCGCACAGCTTTGTGCCTTCGCGGAGCGCCGATGCGCAAAATGCCATTGCGGTAAAGCCGTTTGAAGTGATTGAGGACCCGTTTGAAATGAGCGTGTTGTTTCAAAACGCCGCCGGTGCGGGCAGCGCTACAGGTCACATTTGGTGGAAATATGCAAAACAGGGCGGCGTGCAAGCCATGCCGGATGTGTTGTGTGTGCCACCGCAAGCCATTTTTCTGCTCGAAGAATAACCCCTAAAAGGAGGCAAGCACATGGCAGAGCAATCTAACCATTTTGATCCGTGCGGCAACGCCGTGATGGTGGATGTATCGGAAAAAGCATCAACGCTGCGCATCGCCGTAGCAGGCGGGCGCATCCATATGAATGAGGCGGCTTTCAGCGCGGTTTGCGCGGGAGCGGTGCAAAAAGGTGATGTGCTGGGTGTGGCGCGTCTGGCCGGTATTATGGCGGTGAAGCAAACGCCGTACCTCATTCCGCTATGCCACCCGCTTCTAACCGAAAAAGCCAGTGTCGATTTCACTATGGACGATGCTACACGTACCATTTCCGTTACATGCACCGTACAGACACAGGGCAAAACGGGCGTAGAAATGGAGGCGTTATGCGGCGTGAATATTGCGCTGCTGACCATTTATGATATGTGCAAGGCGCTGGACAAGGGTATGGAAATAGTCGGTATACGCCTTTTAGAAAAGCGGGGCGGCAAAAGCGGACACTTTAAATGTGAGGATACGCCGCATGATTGATGGGCATGGCCGAAAGCTGAATTATTTACGCATTTCGGTGACCGACAGGTGTAATTTGCGTTGCGATTATTGCATGCCCCAAAGCGGCGTTACATTTATACCGCATAACGAAATCTTAAGCTTTGATGAAATTGTGCGGCTGGTGCGTATTATGGCGCACCTTGGCGTGGACAGAATCCGCCTGACCGGCGGCGAGCCGCTGGTGCGCAAGGGCCTTGTGGATTTGGCCCGACAAATCAAGCAGGTTGACGGCATACGCTTTTTAGGGCTGACAACCAATGGCGTGCTGCTAAAGGATATGGCACAAGCGCTTTTGGATGCGGGTGTGGATGGACTGAACATCAGCCTTGATACCCTCGACACAAAACGTTATCAGGCCTTAACAGGCTTTGATGCCCTATCCAAGGCGCAAGACGGCTTGCAGGCGGCTTTGGCGCTGCCCTTTTTATCTGTAAAAATCAACTGTGTGCTGGCGCCGCAGAGTAGGTCATCCGACTGGCTGCCGGTAGTCGGGTTGGCAAAGAGCCGTGCGGTGGACGTGCGCTTAATTGAATGGATGCCCATGGCTGGTGAAACGGCAGACGCCTTACCGCGCGGGGGTAATGTGCTGCGCGCGATTTCTGACGAATATGGCGTACCGAAAGCGGATCTCAGCGCGCAGGAAGGCGGCCCGGCAAGATATTGGAACATCGATGGCTTTAAAGGAAGAGTGGGCATGATCAACGCCATGAGCCATGCGTTTTGCAGCGAATGCAACCGCCTGCGCCTCACATCAACGGGCGATTTGAAGCTTTGCCTTTTCTACGACGCGGGCGTGCCGCTAAAGCCCTTATTACGCGACGGTGCGCGTGATGAAGAGATCGCCGGTGCGATCTTGGCGGCGGTGGCATACAAACCCAAAGCGCATCAGGGGTTTGTGAAAACCAGCGAAGAGGGCGGCAAGTGCGCGTTGGTACACCACCCCATCGGCATGTACCAAACAGGGGGATAAAAATGAAACAGCAAGGAAAAGTGATAGCCGTATGCACCAGCACCATAAAAGGTGTGGCAAAAAAGGAGCAAAACGAAGCTGTGATTCTTGAAAATTATGGCATAGAAAACGATGCCCATGCCGGGAATTGGCACAGGCAAATCAGCTTGTTAAGCTATGAAAAGGTGCAAGCGTTCAGAGCGCGGGGCGGACAGGTAGAAAACGGCGCGTTTGGCGAAAATTTACTGGTCAGCAATATTGATTTTGCCCGCCTGCCGGTGGGAACAAGGCTGAGCTGCGGCAGTATCCTGCTGGAGGTCACACAAATTGGCAAGGAGTGCCATGCGCACTGTGCCATTTATCATCAGGTGGGCGATTGTATTATGCCGCGTGAGGGTGTGTTTGCGCGCGTGCTACGGGGCGGCAAAATTGCCAAAGGAGACAGCATCTATGTGGAAGAATAAATACCGTGTGGCTATCTTAACCGCAAGCGATCTTGGCGCGGCTGGGCAGCGTGAAGATCAAAGCGGCCCGTTGATAAACAGCCGGATGAAGGCCGAAGGTTACAAGGTGGTCGATATGGTACTTCTGCCGGACGATAAAGAGGGGTTGGCCCTGCAATTAGCAAAATGGTGTGATGAACATCTGGCAGATTTGGTGCTGACGACAGGCGGTACCGGTCTTTCGCCGCGCGACCAGATGCCGGAAGCCACGTTGGAAATTGCGCAGCGTATGGTACCGGGCATTGCGGAAGCGATACGCGCGTACAGCATGAAAATTACCCCCCGCGCAATGCTTGGGCGGGGGGTAGCGGCTATACGTGGCAGAACGTTGATCATAAATCTGCCGGGCAGTCCTAAGGCGGTAAGCGAAAGCCTTGACGCAATACTGCCGTCGCTTGAGCATGGGCTGGATATCCTGTGCCAAAAAAGCAACGCGTGCGCACGGTGAAGATTTATTGGCGGATATATAAGCATCAATATTTAATGTACAGCATAAGTAGAATGGGCTCAGCCGGATGATAATCCTGCTGGGCTCATTTTTTGCCTATTGATCATTTTGCCCTTTGAAAAAAACGTGGCTCTGCAAATATAATGCGTTTTTAAAAAAAGGCGCTGCCGCAAGCATTCAACTCAATTGAAAGCGCGTTTTGGAGGACGCCATGGGCCAAGAAAAGGGTGCTACCGAATACAGAGTTTGCACTTGCAGCCGCCGGTAAGAAAAAGCACAAACTTTTTATTTTACAGGGTTTATGCCTAAAATAAGACGGTAGAAAATTAAACTTTTCAAAAAGCTCAAACTTTCTACCGTCGTTTAAATTGATTTTACCGATTATTTCTCATATGCT
>DALYYK010000247.1:0-4790 GCA_031983305.1 Candidatus Fimivivens sp.
TATTTTTATCTGGCTGATCTACGTCGGCATCAGCTATGGCTGCAAGCTGAGAAAACACATCAAAATTGATGCGGCGCTTTACCTCTTCCCCCACAAGCTGCAGCCCTATGTCGTCATTCTGGGCGATATTCTGTTCATCGCTTTTGCAGCCTATATTGCCTATACAGGATTCCTGTATGCGATGCAGCAGCCGCTGTACCATGTGCATTCCACCGCGCTGAAAATCCCCATGGAATACATCTATATGTCCACCGTGGTGGGCTTTGGTCTGGCTACCTTCCGCGAAATTCAGACCATTTTGTACCGAGTTAAATGCCTGAAAAACGGGGAGGAGTATGACGGATGAATGCTGGTATTGTATTATTTCTGGCGCTGCTCGTATTCCTGGTTCTGAACGTTCCGGTCGGCATCTCAATCGGTCTGGCCGCTCTGTCGGTTGTTGCAATCCATCCGCGTATGACGTCAAGCTTTATCGTCAGTCAGATGATTGCGGGCAGCGACTCCTTTCCGATCATGGCGATCCCTTTGTTTATCTTAGCCGGCGAATTAATGGCGGCCGGCGGTGTGTCTAAGCGTATACTGAACGTCTGTAACGTGTTTTTAGGCCGGGTGACCGGCGGTTTGGCCATCGTCACGGTCGTGGTCTGCATGTTCTTCGCAGCCGTCTCGGGATCGGGTCCCGCCACTGTGGCTGCCGTGGGCAGTATGGTGGTGCCCACCATGCTTGAGAAGGGCTATAGCAAAGGCTTTACGCTGGCTTGCGTGGCTTGCGCCGGATGCATCGGCGTTATTATTCCGCCCAGCATCCCGATGGTTATCTATGGCACCTCTACGAACACCTCTATTTCGGCGATGTTTATGGCCGGCTTCTTGCCCGGTATTCTGATCGGTCTGGTGCTGTGTGCCGTATGCTATTTTTACTGCAAGAAAATGGGCTGGAAGGGCTCTGACCGAATCTATACCGCAAAAGAGAAGTGGGAGACTGTATGGGACGCCAAGTGGGCGCTCATCGACCCCATTATCATTCTGGGCGGCATTTACGGCGGCTTTTTTACCCCCACCGAAGCGGCTGCCGTCGCTGCAGTCTATGCGCTGATCTGCGGCATGTTCATTTATCGCGAAATCAGCCTTAAAGAGCTGTACCGAACCATTGCCAACGCCTGCAACACCAACGGAACCACGATGGTCATCATCGGCTGTGCCACCGCTTTTGCGAGAATTTTGACCATGGAGCAGATTCCGCTCGCCATCAGCAGCGCACTGCTGGGCATTTCTAATAACCGGTTCATTATTTTAACGCTGGTCAACCTGTTATTGCTCTTTGTCGGCTGCTTTATGGATACGACCCCCGCTATGATGGTGCTGTCGCCGATTCTGCTGCCGGTCGCTTTGCAGCTGGGACTTTCTCCGGTGCATTTTGGTATTATCATGGTGGTCAACCTTGCGATCGGCTTCATTACGCCGCCGTTGGGCATCAACCTGTTTGTGGCCGCTCGTATCGGAAACGTCAAGCTAGAAGTAGTCTGCCAGGGTATCATCCGTTTTATTATAGCGATGATCTTCTGCCTGCTGCTGATTACCTTTATCCCGGCCATTTCGGAGTTCTTCCCCAGAATGAGCGGTATGCTTAAGTAAGATGATAGTATTGCTTCGGGGCGGACAGCTTAAAACGGCTGTCCGCCCGGCGTATAAGCGCCATTGTGAAAACTCTCACAGAGCCATCTCGGTCAAAATATAGCGGCACTCGGTTTTACGGCAGTTTGACTTATCGCTCATATTGATAACGCCATCCTGCTTGTATGCAGACCTTAAAGGAACACCGGGTATCCAAATAATGAGTTTAACCGCGATAATATGGCCCCAAGTACTTGAAAGGGCTGCGCAATATGTTTTATATCCTGTTTAGCCTGATGTTCAAGGTGTTCTTTGTGGTGGCTACCGCCTATTTGCTGCGAACTAAAGGTATTCTGACGGCTCAGGATCAAAAAAGCGTCACAAATGTCCTGATGAAGTTTGTAGTCTACTTCACCGTTATTATGTCCTCGCAGCAGGCGCGTTCCGCGCAGGCGGTGCAGGCCATTCTGATCACCGGCGCGTATGCGGTTGTGTTTTATGCGCTGTGTATTCCGTGTGTCATCGCTGTCAGCAAACGCCTGCGGCTCGAAGAAAAGAAGCGCCGCGTGCTGGTCTCTTCGATCATTTTCGGCAACATCACCTTTGTCGGATATCCCATTTTACAGGAGCTATACGGCAATATTGGGCTGCTGTGCGCCATCATGTTCAGCATGATCTACAATCTGCTGTTTTACACTTGGGGCATGGCCTATCTTGGGGAAGGGGTTCGCATAACGCCGCGCGCCCTTTTCTCCAATAAAATAGCCGCCGTGTCGGTACTGGCGCTTATCATGTATTTTCTTCAAATATCCATTCCAGAGCCGCTATACAGCACCTTTGCGAACATCGGAGCGCTGACGATGCCGCTGTCGATGCTGATTATCGGGTGCAATCTGGCCGAGTCGGGTATCTTGAATATCCTGCGCAACCGCGAATTATATCTGCCAACCCTGTTGCGGATGGTGGTTCTGCCCACCGCGGTCTATCTGATCATGAGCGCGCTGGGCATTGGCCGGATGATTGTTCAGATCAGCACAATTATCGCGGCGCTGCCCGCCGGTTCGATGACGGCGATTGTGGCCTCAGAGTACGATTGTGCACCGAGCTATGCGGCCCATCTGATGGTGCAAACCATGCTGGCGATGATCGTCATCCTGCCCATGTGGGTCTTCTTGGTCGGTTTATGACAATAATAAGAAAAGAGCATGCTTTATGATTATTACAAACATCGATACTTATCTGGTGCGCCCGCGTTGGGGCTTTATCAAGGTCGAGACAGACCAAGGACTGACCGGCTGGGGCGAAGCGGTCATCGAAGGCAAGGCCGCCACAGTGTTGGCCTGCGTACAGGAGATGAAGGACTATCTAATCGGAGCCGATCCGATGCGCATTGAAGATATCTGGAATCTGCTGTACCGCGCTGCCTTTTATCGGGGCGGTCCGATTTTAATGAGCGCTATCGCCGGTATTGATCAGGCGCTCTGGGATATTAAAGGCAAGTACTTTAACGCGCCGGTCTATCAACTGATGGGCGGCGCCTGCCGTGACAAGGTTCGGGTGTATTCGTGGATTGGCGGCGACCGCCCCAGCGACGTGGCAAAGGCCGCGAAGGAAAAGCAGGAAGCCGGTTTTACCGCCATTAAAATGAACGCCACCGAGGAGCTTCAGATGGTGGACAGCTACGAGAAGATTGACGCCGTGTTAGAACGAGTCGCGTCGATACGCGAGGCCACCGGAAAATATTTCGGCATCGCGATCGATTTCCATGGCCGTGTTCACAAGCCGATGGCTAAAATTCTTGCAAAAAAGCTCGAAGAATTCGACCCCATGTTTTTAGAAGAGCCAGTGCTCTGCGAAAATATGGAGGACTTTAAAGATATTGCCGCGGCCTGCAATGTCCCGATTGCCACCGGCGAGCGGCTGTTTTCGCGCTACGATTTTAAGCGTCTGCTTCAAGTCGGCGGCGTGGATATCATACAGCCCGACGTTTCACACGCGGGCGGCATCACCGAGGTTAAAAAGATTGCGGCCATGGCCGAGGCGTATGACGTGGCGTTGGCGCCGCACTGTCCGCTGGGTCCCATCGCGCTGAGCGCCTGCCTTCAGGTCGACGCCACCTGCTATAACGCCTTTATTCAGGAGCAGAGCATGGGCATCCATTATAACGCGCACCACGAGCCGTTGGATTATATCCTAAACCCTGAGGATCTGGCTTTTACCGACGGCTTTGTCGCGTTGCCCACCCGCCCCGGTCTGGGCGTGGCGGTTAACGAGGCGCTGGTACTGGCCGAAAATCAAGCGCCCCACAGCTGGAAAAACCCGGTCTGGCGACATCAGGATGGGTCGGTCGCGGAATGGTGATGCAAATGGAACGTACACTCATTCAAGTCGATCCCCTTGACAACGCTGCCGTCGCGCTGCGGGATCTTCCGCCAGGGCTGACGGTATCCGTATCCGGTCGCGCCTACCGCACGGCAGAGCCTATTCCCTTCGGGCATAAAATGGCGCTGGCGGATATGAAGCGGGGGACCGACGTCATCAAATACGGCGCGCCCATCGGACACACCACCACGGATGTGCAAGCCGGGCAGTGGCTTCACAGCCACAATGTCGCCACCAATCTCGAAGGTCTGCTCGAATACCGGTATGAGCCGGTTTCCGGTCGGGAGGCGGATTGCGACGGGCTGCCTGCCGACTTTGAGGGCTATCGGCGCCCGGACGGCCGAGTGGGAACCCGAAATGAGCTGTGGATTATTCCAACTGTTTCCTGTGTGAACCGGACGGTTCAGCGGATATCGGAGACAGCCGGGCGGCGCGGCATTCAGGCCGGGGACGGCATACGGGCCTACCCTCATAATGCCGGCTGCTCCCAGCTGGGGGACGACCATGAAACGACCCAAAAGCTGCTGGCCAATATTATCAAACACCCCAACGCCGGGGGTGTTCTATTGGTCAGTCTGGGGTGCGAAAATAACGATCTGGAGCACTTTCTCCCCGTGTTAGGCAGCTACGATCCCAGCCGGATCCGCACGATGGTGTGTCAGGACGTAAAAGGCGATGAGGTGGAAGAGGGACTGCGCTTAATAAAAGAAATCGCCGTCGTCATGGCGCAGGACCGGCGGGAAACCGTAGCGGTAGAGCATCTGGCGGTCGGCTTTAAATGCGGCGGCTCAGAC
>DALYYK010000248.1:0-4783 GCA_031983305.1 Candidatus Fimivivens sp.
CCTTTTTGGATCATTATAAGGCCTCGGTGGAATTTGTGAACGCCAACACGGCTGACGCGGCCGCGCTGGTCGGCAAGTACGATATTGTTCCCGCCGCCATCGCCGAAAAGGCGCTGCCCAAGTGCAATATTGCCTTTATAGAAGGCAGCGAGATGAAGGCTAAGCTCGTCGGGTACCTCTCGGTGCTGTTTGAGCAGAATCCGAAATCGGTGGGTGGGGCCCTTCCGACAGATGAATTCTACTACAGCCGCTAGGCCGACGGGCAAGCATGCCATAAAACTGTGGGCTGTGCTGCTCTGGCTGGCCGTATGGCAGGTCGGCAGCATGGCTTTGGGACAGGAGATACTTTTGGTATCCCCTGTCTCGGTTTTAGCGCGGGTGTGGACGCTAAGTCTGACAGCGGTGTTCTGGCGGACAATCGTTTTTTCCCTGACGCGCATTGCGGGTGGGTTTATGCTGGCGACGGTGTGCGGCGTGGCACTGGCGGCCCTAGCCGCGCGGTTTCAACGGGTTGAGATGCTTCTGGCTCCACTGATATTGGCGATTAAGGCCATTCCGGTCGCTTCGTTTATTGTGCTGGTACTGATCTGGGTTCCCTCAAAAAATCTGTCGGTCTTCATTTCCTTTCTGATGGTGCTGCCGGTGGTGTATGCCAATGTGCTCAGCGGAATCAGAAGTACCGATCGCCAGCTGCTGGAAATGGCGCAGGTTTTTGCGCTGTCCGCCGTCCGGCGTGTGCGGTATATCTATGTCTCACAGGTGCTGCCCTATTTTCGGGCGGCTTGCTCGGTGGGGCTGGGGCTGTGCTGGAAGTCCGGTATCGCGGCGGAGGTGATCGGTATTCCATCCGGATCGGTGGGTGAAAGGCTCTACAGCGCCAAAATCTATCTGGATACGCCCGATCTCTTTGCCTGGACGCTGGTTATTGTGCTGATCAGTCTGGCCTTTGAGCGGCTGTTTCTATGGCTGCTTGATTGCGCCGTATCCCGATTGGAGGGAATGTGAGCGATGGGGGACATTGTTTTGAACAGCATCTGCAAGGCGTATGGGGATAATCGGGTGCTCGTCAATTTTTCGGCGGTTATTCCGGCAGGGAAAATCGCTTGCGTCACGGGTCCCTCCGGCCGGGGAAAAACGACGCTGCTACGCCTGTTGATGGGCCTAGAATCGCCCGAAAGCGGCGACATTCTGGGAATGGCCGGGTTGCGTCTGAGCGCAATCTTTCAGGAGGATCGGCTGTGCGAGAATTTAAGCCCGGTGTCAAATATACGGCTTGCCTGTCCGCAGCGCAGCCAGCGGGATATCGCGGCTGCACTTGAGGCAATGGGACTTGCGGGCTGCGTCGCCCAGCCGGTGCGCACGCTCTCGGGCGGGATGCGCCGCCGTGTGGCGCTGCTCAGAGCGCTGATGGCCGACTACGACATCCTGTTTTTAGACGAGCCGTTCAAGGGGCTTGACGCCGCTACCAAAGCTGCGGTCATCGATGAAACCCGGCGACGTATTGCCGGCAAAAGCGTACTGCTGGTCACGCATGATCCTGAGGAAGCCACGGCGCTGGGCGCGGATCACCATATTGCGCTCTGAAAACAAGGATGGCAAAAACAGATTGCAACCTGATATTCTGAAAACTGTTTTCTGATATATAATGTTCTAGATAAAATAAGCTTGCCGATACATTGCAAAAGCAGCTGTTTCGGGAGAATTAATGCCAAAACGGTGCTATAGACAAAATGAACCTCCGATTTTCCTTTAAATAAGGAAAATCGGAGGTTTTTGGCATTCGAAATCTTATTGAGATTCACATGAAAATAAATCGAGGTCGATGTAGCGTAGTCATCGTAGCTATTAAAGCCGTCAGTCCAATCTTTCTTGTCAGCCCATGTTAATTTAATGGCTTTTACTCCTGCATCGGTGATAGCCGTTATAATTTATCGAAACAGAGATACTTCTGTTTCTTTGTCAAAGAGATGTATTTCGTCCATGTCAATAGCCAGATCAATGTTGTGGTTTTGGGCAACATTTAGCTTGGCGGAAGCCCGCACAGTGATGGAATTTTTATCGGTGCCGTATACCGCATAAATGTAGACCTCAACGCCCATAAGCTCAGAGAGCTCCACCTTGACCGGAAGGGTTTTTCCAGTCTCAGCCTGAACATACGCCGGATCACAGTGGATATTCTCGGGACGAATCCCCAGAATAACCGCTTTGCCGTCAAGCCCGGCAGTATCCATCCGCGCCAGCTTGGCTTTGGGAATCGGCAGCACGATATCTTCAAAAGCAACGGCGAATCCGTCGTCGGTTTTATGAACCACGGCGTCAATAAAATTCATCTGAGGGGAGCCGATAAATCCCGCCACAAAGAGATTTGCAGGCTTCTCATAAAGCGTCTGCGGCTTATCCACTTGCTGAATAATGCCGTCCCGCATGACCACAATACGGTCACCCATGGTCATGGCCTCGGTTTGGTCGTGTGTGACATAAACAAAGGTGGTGCCTAACTCTTTGTGCAGCTTGGTGATCTCGGTGCGCATCTGCGTTCTTAGCTTGGCGTCCAGATTAGAAAGCGGCTCGTCGAGTAAAAAGACAGAAGGGTTGCGAACCAGCGCGCGGCCCAGTGCAACGCGCTGGCGCTGACCGCCGGAAAGCGCTTTGGGCTTGCGTTCAAGCAAGTGCTCAAGGTCCAGCATTTTTGCCGTCTCGCGCACCTTGCGGTCAATCTCTTCTTTGGCGACCTTGCGCTGAATAAGACCGAAAGCCATATTCTTATAAATGTTCATATGCGGATAAAGGGCATAGTTTTGAAACACCATCGCGATATCCCGGTCCTTGGGCGCGACGTCGTTCATCAATTGGCCGCCTATGTACAGCTCGCCGTCGGTAATTTCCTCAAGGCCCGCAATCATGCGCAGTGTGGTGGATTTTCCACAGCCTGAGGGCCCCACAAGGATGATAAACTCTTTGTCTTCAATTTCAAGATTCAGGTCTGGAACAACCTCGACCCCACCCGGATATACTTTTCGGATGTTTCTCAATGAGATATTTGCCATCGCGTATAAACACCCCTCTGTAACATGAATTAAGTGGTACAAACTGAGATTCTGTGCTCAAAATAAGCGCGGGCAATTACATGGCACAAAAAGCGCTGGTATAACCCGCGTTTCTTTAAAACCTGTGTCTGACAGGTGACATTTACAAGAATTATACTAGGGTAATTGACGCTGATAAGTCAATAGAAAAGCGAAAACAAAACAAAATATATTTGACTTATGACTAAAAAAGATAAATATCTTGCACTGGGCCTCTTTAAAGGTTCAAAATTTATTTTTAAGTAATATGACAAATCAGGGACGGTTTTAGAATATGTTATCGTTTAATTAAGCTAACAAAAATTTACTGGAATTAGATATTATGCATAAAAATATATTTTTTATATTATGATATTCAACAATATGGAATTTAGTGGGATTGATACGATAGCAAGATATGTTTGTTTTAGCCCTAAGTTGACAACGAAAGCGCTTGGCTTTTCCATCACAATATGTTTACAATAGGGTGACTGGTAACAGTTGTATTTTCAGCACACTAAAATAGGCGCGCAACCCCTGATTAAACTGGACCCCAAAATGTTTTATTCCCCGGTACAATTTTAAGTATCAGACAAAGAAGGAGAGAATGACATGAAAATGGTAAAACGTTTTTCAGCTATGCTTTTGACTGCTGCGATGGTGCTGAGTCTGGCCGCTTGTGGTGGTGCGGGCGCACCCAGCAGTGCAAGCGCCCCCGCTGCCCCCAGCGAAAGTGCCAGCGCTGCCAGCAGCGCACCAGAGCCTGTTACCCTGCGCCTATCCTGGTGGGGCGGCGAGTCTCGGCATAATGCAACGCAGGCCGCAGTCGACGCTTTTATGAAGAAGTATCCGCACATCACCGTTAAGAGCGAGTTTGGCGCCTGGACCGGATGGGAAGAGAACGTTTCCACCCAGTTGATGAGCAATACCGCACCCGATGTCATGCAGATTAACTGGAACTGGATTACCGCTTACAGCGGCGACGGCAGTCGTTTCTTGAATCTGAATGATGTTTCCGATATACTGGATTTGAGCCAGTGGAATAAGGACGCTTTGGCGCAGTGCACCCTCGGCGGTAACAACCTGCAAGCTATTCCTGTGGCGGTGACCGGCCGTGTGCTGTACTGGAATGCGACCACCTTTGAAAAGGCGGGCGTGCCCGTTCCTACGACCATTAAAGATCTCAAAGCCGCCGGCGAGGCGTTCAAAACCAAGCTGGGCGACACTTATTACCCGCTGGCCATGAACGAGTATGACCGCATGATTTTCATGGTGTACTACCTTGAAAGCAAGTACGGCAAGGACTGGGTTACAGACGGCAAGCTCAACTATACCGAAGCGGAGATAAAGGACGGCCTTGACTTCCTGCTTGATCTGGAAGCCAGCCATGTTATCCCCACCCAAAAGAAGCTCGACGGCGACGGTGCCGACTCGCTGGATAAGAACCAGAGCTGGATTGATGGCCATTATGCCGGCATCTTCGAGTGGGACTCCTCCGCCAGCAAGTTTATCAAGGCCGCTGAGGGCTCTAAAATTATCGTTGGCGAGTACTTTACCGACATCGGCCAGTATCAGGGCGGCTTCACCAAGATCTCGATGGGCTTTGCCGTCGCCAAAAGCAGCGGGCATCCCAAGGAAGCAGCGCTTCTGATTCAGTATCTGCTCAATGAGGAAGAGGGCGTTGCCATCATGGCCAGCGAGCGCGGAATCCCCGCGTC
>DALYYK010000249.1:0-4755 GCA_031983305.1 Candidatus Fimivivens sp.
GGCCAGGGGGGCCGGGGGTGGGGGCCGTTCCTGCGCGCCAGCGCTAAACAATCTCTGGCCTTTAAGTGCGACAGCCAAGAAAGACATAGATCTTCACCGCTGGGGATGAAAGCCGTCCCTATACATCTGCTCAAAACAAACGCTGCCTGTTGATGGCTATTGCCAAGAGCCGATAGGATTAGGCACCCACCTAAGGTAATCGCTAAGAACGGCATGTCCGCCTTTTTACCCTAAGCAACAAAGGCGAACAACCAAACGCTAAGGGCACAGATGCCGCTTTAGGCGGCATCTGGAAAACCCCTTGCGGGGGTTTCCCCACGTAAAAACAGTCCCCCGGACTGTTTTTGCGCCCCTTCTGCGCCTTTTTCAATTAAGCGCGAAGGCACGAAAGAACGCGGGGCTTCGCCCCGAACCCCACAAGCTTTTTGAAAAAAGCTCGACCAAAAACTTAATACATCGACGGAAAGATAAAATTCAACGCAATGACCAACGCCACCAAAAACAGCGAAAAGCTCAAAGCGCCCCAATCTCGCGCGGCATATTGCAGCTGCTTCATGCGGGTGCGACCCTCGTCGCCGTGGTAGCAGCGGCATTCCATCGCGAGCGCAAGCTCGTCCGCGCGCCGAAACGACGACACAAACAGCGGAATCAAAATAGGTATCAGCGCCTTGGCGCGGTCGATCAGCCCGCCCGACTCCATATCCGCGCCGCGCGCCTTTTGCGCCGACATGATCTTATCGGTTTCTTCAATCAGCGTCGGGATAAAGCGCAGCGCAATGGTCATCATCATGGCCAGCTCATGCACCGGCACCCGCATTTTTTTTAGCGGTGAGAGCAACCGCTCAATCCCGTCGGTCAGCGCGATCGGCGACGTGGTATAGGTCAGAAGCGACGTGCCCGCGATCAGGCAGATGATGCGCACGACCATGAGCACCGCCAGCAGCACGCCCTCGCGCGTGACCCTGATCACCCATAGCTCAAAAATCGGCGTGCCCTCAACAAAAATCATATTGAGCACGGCGGTGAACAGGATGATCGGCACGACGGGCTTGAGGCTGTTTTTAACCAGCACAAGCGGAATGCCCGAGATCAGATAGCCCGCCATCCCGACGGCAGCGCAGAGCAGCAGCCCCGCCATATTGTTTGTGAGAAACAGCGCCGTGATATAGCACATAGTCATGATGATTTTCATGCGCGGATCGAGCTGGTGCAAAACTGAGCTGCCCGGAAAATATTGGCCGATGGTGATATCTTTAAGCATGCTTGCCACCCGCCCTTTCCAGCGCGCGCAACAGCTCGCGGCGCGCGGCTTCAACAGTATAAACCCGCGTGCTCACGTCAAAGCCCCGCTGTTTAAGCGCCATAAATATTTTGGTCACCTGCGGCGCGGCAAGGCCCATCCCGACCAGCTCTTCAGTGCGGGAAAACACCTCTTCGACCGTACCGTAGGCAAACAGCTTCGAGTCGTTAACGACCAGCACCTTCTGGGCGTGGCGCGCCACATCCTCCATACTGTGCGAGACGAGCAGCACCGTGCTGCCGGTCTTTTTGTGGTATTCCTTAATCTGGCCAAAAATCTGCTCGCGCCCCTTGGGGTCGAGCCCGGCTGTCGGCTCGTCTAAAATCAACACCTTCGGGCGCATGGCCAGCACGCCCGCGATCGCAACGCGGCGCTTCTGCCCGCCCGAGAGCTCAAACGGCGACTTTTGCATCACGTCGGGGTCAAGCCCGACAAAGCCCGCGGCCTCGCGGACACGGCTATCGATCTCGGCCGCCGACAGCCCCATGTTCGAGGGCCCAAAGGCGATATCCTTCGCGACAGTCTCCTCAAAAAGCTGATACTCGGGGTACTGGAACACCAGCCCGACGAGAAAGCGAAACTCGCGGATTTTCTTAGGCTCGGCCCACATATCCCGCCCGAAGATTGAGACGGTGCCCGAAGTCGGGCGCAGCAGTCCGTTGAGATGCTGGATAAAGGTCGACTTACCCGAGCCGGTGTGCCCAATGACGCCGACAAAATCGCCCTCTTCGATCTCAAGCGAAAAATCGTCGACCGCAACCTTTTCAAACGGTGTTCCGGGCGAGTAGATGTAGCTGACGTGGTCGGCTTTTACCGCGATCATGCCTTCGCCCCCTTTGCCGCCGAAAGCAGCTGCGCCAGCGCTTCGACACATTCCTCATCGGTGATGATGTCCTTTGGCAGATCGATGCCGCTGCGGCGCAGTTCAAAGACGATCTCGGTCGCCTGCGGCACATCCAACCCGACCTTTTTAAGCAGCGCGACATGCGAAAACACCGCCTTGGGTGTGTCGTCAAGCAGCACCTTGCCGTCGTCCATAACCACAACGCGCTGACAGGCGGCGGCCTCGTCCATATAATGCGTAATCAGCAAAATCGTCACGCCAAACTCGCGGTTTAGCCGCGTGATCGTCTCCATGACCTCCACGCGGCCGCGCGGGTCGAGCATAGCGGTCGGCTCGTCTAAAATGATGAGCTTTGGCATCATCGCGATGATGCCCGCGATGGCGATGCGCTGCTTCTGCCCGCCCGAAAGCTGATGCGGCGCATGCAGCCGGTAGTCGTACATGCCGACCTCGCGCAGCGCCTCGTCCACCCGCTGGCGAATCTCGTCGGGCGGGATGCCAAGGTTCTCAAGCCCGAACGCCACATCCTCTTCGACAATCGTCGCGACAATCTGGTTGTCGGGGTTTTGGAACACCATGCCAGCCGTGCGGCGCAGATCCAAGAGCCTGTCCTCATCGGCGGTGTTGATGCCGCTGACATAGCACACGCCGCCCTGTGGCAGCAGAATGGCGTTTAAATGCTTGGCAAAGGTCGATTTGCCCGAGCCGTTGTGCCCGAGCACCGCCACCATCTCGCCGTGCCGCACCGACAGGCTGACCCTGTCCAGCGCGGCTTCACGCTCGCCGGGGTAGGCAAAAACCAATTCCTGAGCGTTAATAATGTTTTCCATCATTCTTCCTTCTTTGCTTTTTGGTGCTCCCCGCGTTGATTGAGGCGGTGGAACCCGAAAGTGAGTGGGATATTTTATAGGAGGCGTCAAGCCTGTCCGGCCCAGATGGCGGTGGAGCCCTGCGGCAGCACCAGCGCGTTGGCGGATACCGGCAGCCCGATTTCAGAGGCGGTGCAAGCTCCGCCGCTTTTGCCCGCCGTCACTGTGAGCAGATATTGCATCACCGAGGGTGAAAGCCCCGTGGTGTAGGAATTCAACAGAAAAAACAGCGCGTCGGGCGACAAAAGCTGCGCCGCCAGACTGCAAAGCTCAAAGATGTTATCCTCAAGCTTCCAGACCTCGCCGCCCGGGCCCCGCCCGTAGGAGGGCGGGTCCATCACGATGCCGTCGTATTGGCTGCCGCGTCTGATCTCACGTTCAATAAACTTTTTACAGTCGTCAACAATCCAGCGTATCGGCGCGGTTTCGAGCCCTGAGAGCTTTGCGTTGTCCCGCGCCCACTGCACCATACCCTTGGCGGCGTCGACATGCACGACCGAAGCGCCCGCCGCCGCACAGGCCAGCGTTGCGCCGCCGGTGTAGGCAAAAAGGTTGAGCACCTTGACCGGGCGGCCAGCCCTTTGAATAGCGTCGGCCATATAGTCCCAATTAACGGCCTGCTCAGGGAACAGGCCGGTGTGCTTAAAGCCGGTCGGACGGATCATAAACCGCAGCTTTTTATAGCCGATGACCCACTCGGTTTTTTTGAGCGTCCGCTGCTCCCAGCTGCCGCCGCCCGCGGCCGAACGGTGATAGCGGGCGTCGGCCTGTTCCCAGCGGGCGCCTTTGGGTGTGTTCCAAATTACCTGCGGGTCGGGGCGGGCCAGCAGCACGTCGCCCCAGCGCTCGAGCTTCTCGCCCGCGCTCGCGTCTATAAGTTCAAAATCCTTCCAATCGGCTGAAAATCGCATCGGGTACTCCTTATTTGTTATGTTTCACATATTGGTTAATAGAGCGGTGCAGACCGCTTCGCCCCCGGCGTCGCCGTTTAAAGTTCGCCGGCAAACGCCGTGCCTACGTCTAAGAACAGTTTAATTTGCGCATTGCGACTGATCGGGCTGCGCTGATATTTTAATTCGCACGCCTAAGATGGATTTTGCAAGACTCCCGGTCTTATTTCAATCCGCGCTCCCGTGCAAAGGAGCGACTTTCCGAAAGCGGGAGGCATTCCAACCGCAATGACCCAATTTCAATCCACACCCTCGCATGAGGGACAACGGTCAGAAAGGACGTGACAACATGACCAGACAAATTTCAATCCACGTCCCTCGTACGGGGGATGACCATTGCAAGGCGGATTTGCTCATGTACCGCATGCCATTTCAATCCGCATCCCTCGCAAAAGGGAGGACAGATACTTTTCGGAATCGGATATCCGGCTAAAATTTTAATCCACGTTCTCTCGTAAGGGGCGACGGTGGGCCCAACAGGCGGCGGAGCGGCTACAGTATTTTATCAGTATTCTCCCATGTGCGCAGCGGCTTTAAACCAGATGGGCACTGATGGCGGTCGCAATCTCATCGGCGGCTTTTCTAATTTCGTCCGCAGATTCGCCTTCGACCATCACGCGGATGTACGGCTCGGTACCCGAGGCACGCACCACCACGCGCCCACGCCCCTGCAACGCCTGCTGCCAGCGGTCAATCACGTCGCAGACCGCCGGGTGCGTCTCGAGCGCGGCTTTCATGCCCGGGGTCGCGTTGACGTTTTGCATAATCTGGGGAAAGCGCTTCATCTCGCCG
>DALYYK010000250.1:0-4742 GCA_031983305.1 Candidatus Fimivivens sp.
CGGCGTCAATGCAGAGCGCGCAGGCCGCTACATTAAATTTTGCGTTGCCGGATTTTTCGGCGTTGGCGGCGTTAGATTCCGATGTGGTCGATGCAAAGCCCAGACCGACCCGCACGTCCCCGTTCGTGTTAGATCCGGCGGCGGAAGAGGACGGCAGGCTGCCTGCCGACCCTCCGGGAGTCGAGCTTCCGGGAGGCACGCTGCTGCTTGTTGACGGCGAGGTGCAGGCTGTTGACAAGAGGCAGCATGCTGCCGCTGCCGCAATAATGGATAACCGTTTCATATCAATTCCTCCTGTTTTGTTTTGAGCCTTTCTTTTGCCGAAAGTTTTCAGCGATAAAAATCTTCGGCATGGGAAAGCTACGGTTGGAGAGCGGATGAAGGTGTGTTATGAAACGTTGGTTGTTTGTTTTAATAAGCTTTTTAATTTTGTTGGTCCGTCCCGAGCGCTGCGGGCGCTATACCGTGACATTTTGGGGCGTTTTTGACACGATGATTACCATTACGGCAAACGCCGAATCTCAGCAGCAATTTGATGTATTGACTGAAGCTGCTATAGCTAGGTTTACCGAGCTTAGCCACGATTATGACAGGTTTTTAGACCCGGGCACAATTGTCAATCTCGCCGCGCTGAACCTGCGTGCCGGTCAGGGAGACGTCCCCATTTCGAAGGCGCTTTTCGATCTGCTCTCCTTTGCACAGCAGGGCGCCCAGCGAACTGATTTTTGTGTGATGCCCACCTTTGGCGCGGTGACCGAGCTATGGCGAAAGCAAATTGCCGACGCGCAAAACGGCTCGGGCAGACCGCCCAGTCCCGAATCGTTGCAAAGGGCGGCGCAAAACACCGACTTAAAGCTGCTTCGGTTGAATAAAGACACCCAAAGCGCTGCGCTGCTGTCCCAAAATGTGCTGCTCGATGTTGGCGCTGTGGCCAAGGGCTACGCAACCGAGCGCGTTGGCCGCGAGTTGGCGGCGCAGGGATTAACTCGGCTGGCCATTTCAAGCGGCGGCAATATCCGGGTATTTTCGCCGCCTGTGGGCAAGGCCTATTGGCGTATCGGCGTGCAAAACCCCGATGCGGCGGTCTTGAGTGGCGGCGGCACATTAGGTACACTCTTGATCAACGATATGGCGGTTGCCACCAGTGGGGACTATCAACGTTTTTTCTGGTATGAAGGGCGGCGGTATCACCACTTGATAGACCCCGCGACGCTTTATCCCGCGCGGTATTACCGCAGTGTAACGGTAGTCTGCCGCGACGCGGGCGAGGCCGATCTGTTTTCTACCGCGCTTTTTTTAGCCGACTGGGAACAAAGCGCCGCCCTCGCCGCACGGGAAAATATCGCGGCGCTCTGGGTCATGCCGGATGGCAGCGTGCGTACCAACCCACAGATGGATACCCTGCTCAAAAGCCAATAAAAAAGCTTTCGCGCCGTTATATTAGGCGCGAAAGCTTTTTAATTTTGAATAAGATTATAATTTAAAAATAATGCCGACGGCTGCCGCGCCCGCGATATAGAAAACCGGATGCTTATTGAATCGGACATAAAGATAATAGAGAACCCCAAACAAAACGATGGCCGGCATGTTGGGCACCGACAACAGGCTGTCCAAACCTGAAAAACGGTCGGTATACAGCAGCGTGGTGCGCAGAACCGCAAAACCCGCGGCGGCGATCATACCGGTGGCGGCGGGGCGGATGCCGTAGAAAATCGATTTGACAATCGGGTTGCTGGAAAATTTGGCTAAAAACTGCGCGATGATGACAATGACGATATACGATGGCAATACGAGGCCGAAGGTCGCAACCAAGCCGCCCAACAGCCCGCCAGCGTTAAAACCGGCATAGGTCGCCACGTTGATGCCGATGGGGCCGGGCGTCGATTCCGCCACCGCGATCATATCGAGCAGCATGGGGCGGTCAAACCAGGGGTAACGATCGGCCATACCAAATAAAAAGGGCAGCGTAGCTAATCCGCCGCCGATGGCAAACAGGCCGGTTTTGAAAAACTCCGCAAACAAAAGCAGATAGGTCATGCCTGAGTCCCTCCCTTTCGCGCCGCGCGCTTTGCAAAATAACCGAGCAGACCCGCGACGATCACAACGGCGATGGGCGAGACATTAAACAGCGTCATCGCGGCAAAGGTCGCACAAAAAATAACCGCCGTCAGTTTATCGGGCACGCTGGGCTTAAACAGCTTGACGACCGCCGCGATCACCAGCACACAAACGGCCACGCGGATACCGCCGAAGGCGTGTGCGACCATCACGTTGCCCGCGACAGCCTTGAGCACCCCCGCGATGAGGCTGATGATGATAAAAGAGGGGGCCACAACGCCTGCCGTGCTGAACACAGCGCCGAGGTAACGCTTCTGCCTAAACCCGATGATGGTGGCGACATTGACCGCAATAATACCGGGGGTACACTGTCCCACGGCGTAAAAGTCGAGCAGCTCCTCCGAGGTTGCCCAGTGGCGGCGGTCGACAATTTCACGCTCTAACATTGGCAGCATGGCATAGCCGCCGCCAAAGGTCAGGCCGCCTATGCAGAAAAAAGCCCAAAACAGGTCCAGATAAACAATCAAAATTACGACTCCCTTTCACAGCTTCTATTTTCAGCACAGTCAGACCGTGAGCCTTTACCAAAAAAGCGCTTTATCTCATCAAAATCCAACTGAACCAATATGACCGAAACTAAGATGATACTGCCGCCCACGAGCAGCGTCAGTGTAGGGGCATCAAAGCCCCAAAGCACCGAGAGCACGCTGCCGAACAGCCCCTCGGTCGAGAGGATGATCGCGGTGCCCGAGGCCGAAAACCGCCGCTGCGCCCAGCTTTGCACAAAATAGCAATAGCCGGTCGAAAACAGCGCCAGATACAGAATCGCTCCCATGCCCGATTTCAGCGCCGCGACCGAAAACATTGGCCGTTCAAACAGCCAAAAAGTTACAAACGCAAGCGCGGACACGACCGCCAGCTGAAAAAAGCTCAAAACCGCCGCGCTGCGTATCAGCTTGGCCGAGAACCCCAGATAAGCGTAGTGGCAGGCGAACAAAAACGCGCACAGCAGCGAAAGCCAGTCGCCAATATTAAAGGTAATGCCCACGCCCGGCGACCACGACAGAACGGCGGCGCCCACAAAGCAGACAAAGGCGCAAGCCGTCGCACGCAGCACCGGCTTCTGCTTAAAAAGCAGTAGGCTTAAAAACGGCACCATGATGACGTTGGTGGCGGTGAGGAACGCGTTGTTGGCCGGTGTGGTGAATTTAATGCCGTAGGTCTGGCAAAAAAAGGCGGCAAATAATATCGTGCCCGCAATCAGGCCGAATTTCAAGTCCTCAAGGCTTGAAACAGCCAGCTCTTTGCCGAATAATACCGCCATAATCGCGGCGGGAATAAAAAACCGCAGCGTAAGCAGCAGCGCCGGAGAGATGCCGTATTGTACCGCAATGTTTGTATAGATAAAGCCGCCGCCCCAGATAAAAGCGACCGAAAGCAACAAGAGGCTAGGCAGCAGCGGAGAATCAGAAAGCTTGTGATTCATATTAAAGTGTCTCCTCGTTTGTTCGATTCCATAACGGGTCGCAGCGTCCTATCGGCCAAAATTTTGCACGCCACTGATCAAAGGATGGTTTTTAAAACCTTTTGGGCAAAATAAATCTTATCCGATAATGGTTTTGCGCGGTAGCCAGCGGGTGCTTTTAAAGATGTGCGGGTATTTTAAGCAGTGCGGGCAGCGCAAAGAGGCTGTCGATGCTGTAAGTGGGCTTTGGCTTTTCAGGCGCGGGCGTGCCCTTAGGATTATACCAGCAGGTGTCAAGGCCGCAGCCGTTGCCGCCCGCAATATCGGCCGAGAGCGAATCGCCCACAACGAGGGCATGTCTGTGGTCGGATACGCCGCAGCGCAGCAGCGCCTGTTCAAAAAAACGCGGATCGGGTTTTTCGCAGCCGATTTCTCCCGAGATGATAATGTGTGCGAAAAATGGCGTCAGGCCAGCGCCCGTCAGTCGGCTTTTTTGCACGTCGGCAATGCCGTTTGTGATAATAGCCAACTGAAAATGCGATTTAAGCGTCTCTAAAACCGGGACAGCTCCCTCGACCAGATAAAAGCCATGCGCAAGACCCTGGGCGTAGTGGCGGTTAAAGGCGTCCGGGTCAACGCCGGTTATGCCGTTTTGCTCAAAAAACAGGCGAAAACGCTTATCGAGCAGCACCGCGCGGGTGATCTCCTTGCGCTCGAGCTGCGTCCAAAGCGATTGGTTGATGCGGTCATAGCATTGCACGAGCCGCGCATCGGCGGGAATTTCAAACGCCGCGCAGCTTTTTAGCAATGCCTGCGTCTGTGACTGAGAAAAATCCAACAGCGTCCCGTCCGCGTCAAAAAGAATGGTTTGATAAAGCATGGTACCTCCATATGTGAACACAGCCAATCATCTAAACAAAGATGAAATTATGTATATTCTGTTAATTTTGTCTGAGCTGCAATATAATGGTGTGGCAATTCCCACATTTATATTGTCCCGCCGACCCTTAGGGCCAGCCAGATTAAAAGCATGAGCTGCACAAGCGTCGTCATAACGGCGATAACCCAGAAATACCAGTGCCGTGTTTTGTGACGAAAGCAAAGCATGCCGCACCAAAGCCCCGCGCCGCCGCCGCATAGCGCCAATAGGAAGAACCGTTTTTCGGGTATGCGCCTTTTCTCGTTCTTTGCCGCGCGCTTATCGATGCCGCACAGCGCG
>DALYYK010000251.1:0-4716 GCA_031983305.1 Candidatus Fimivivens sp.
CCACCGGGCCGGTGCTTGAATTTATTGCGGCGAATAATCATGTTCCGGCGGGCGCGACGCTGGTGGAGGTCACGGCCCAGCCGTTTGAGGCGGCAGGTATGCGGGTACAGGCGTTTGCGACGCCGCACGACAGCGCCGCCAGCGTCGGCTATCGGTTGACGCTGCCCAATGAGCAGACCGTTGCCGTCGCGACCGACTTAGGCGAAATTACTGACGAGGTCGCGCAGGGCGTTATGGGCTGCCGAACCGTGCTGCTGGAGGCGAATTACGACCCTCAGTTGCTGCGTATGGGGCCGTATCCGTGGTTTTTAAAGCAGCGTATCGCGTCGCGAAATGGGCATCTTGAAAATGCGCATTCGGCGGCGTTTGCCGCGGCATTGGTGGAGTCGGGCACGGCGCAGCTGTTTTTGGGGCATCTTTCGCGGGAGAATAACAACCCGGCGTTGGCGGAGCAGACGGTGGCGGCGGCGTTGGCCGAGCGGGGTGCTCGGCGCGGCGTTGATTTTGAATTGGACGTTGCATCGTACGATTGCGCCTCGCGGCTTGTGCGCTTTTAGCGGATAGAATTAAAGTTTTTGGTCAAGCTTTTTTCAAAAAGCTTGTGGGGTTCGGGGCAACCCCCCGCGTGCTCTCGTGCTTGATCGAAAAAGGCGCAGGAAGGGGAGGAAAAACCTCGCAAGGGGTTTCCCTGATGCTGCCTTAAAAGCGGCATCCGTGCTCTTAACGTTTGGATTTTGCTTTTGTGCGGCAGCGAGTGGATGTGGACATGCCGTCTTAGCGGCTACCGTACAGCGTACTGCCACTATTCATTCTTGACTTTTTTACAGGAGCTTCTTATGCGCAACATTCGTCTTATCACGGTCGGCAAGCTCAAGGAGCAGTATCTGACGCAGGGCTGCGCCGAATATTTAAAGCGCTTATCGGCCTATGCGAAGGTTCAGGTTATCGAGCTTGACGAAGTCCGTCTACCCGAGCGGCCGTCTGCGGCGCAGATCGACATGGCGCTGGCCGCCGAGGGTGAGAAAATCCTCGAAAAGGCCAAGAGCAGCGCGCTCATCGCGTTGTGCGTCGAGGGGGACATGCTCTCGTCCGAGCAGCTCTCGGCGCGGCTCGACGCACTCGAAACGGCGGGCAGCAGCGCCCTTTCGTTTGTTATAGGCAGCTCGTTTGGGCTGCATGAGCGCGTCAAGCGGGCGGCGGCACTGCGGCTTTCGTTCTCGCGCATGACCTTTCCGCACCAGCTCATGCGCCTCATGCTTTGTGAACAGCTTTACCGCGCCTGCTCCATCTCGGCGGGCGGGAAATATCATAAATAACGGGCTCAGCCAAAGGAGGAAGCAGCATGATTCCATCAGAAAACAGGTTGACGACGACGCCGATCGGGGCGGCGGCCTTTGCGCGCCGCGGCGACACGGCGGTGACGTGGCTTGGCGGCGCGGGCTTTTTGGTCAACTGCCGCGGGACGATCATCCTCATCGATCCGGTGCTGTCCCTCTCGCCCGATCAGACGGGATGCAGCGAGGTCGGGCTCAAGCTTAAAATCGTGCTGCCGATGCTTGCACAGGATCTGCCGCGCGTCGATTATGTGCTCTATACCCACTCGGACAGCGACCACCTCGGCCCGATAACAGCGCCGGTGCTCGCGCAAAAGGGCGCGAAGCTTTTTGGCACCTACCGTGTCTACCACGCGCTAACCCAGCTTGGCGTCAGCCCGCAGCAGGTGTTTGCCTGCCGCGAGGAGGAATCCTTTGACCTTGGCGGTGGTATCACCGTGGAGGTCACCCCCGCCGACCACCCGTGGCAGCTCAAGGATTTAAAGCGCGGCGGCAGACCGTTTCGCGCGGGGGAGTGCTGCGGCTACATCCTTAATACGCCGGACGGGCGGCTATTCTTCCCGGGCGATACCCGCCTGATGGAAGCGCACCTGCGCATTAAAAGCATCGACCTGCTGGCGCTGGATGTCTCGATGTGCGAATACCACCTCAACCACACGTCGGCGGCGGTGCTGGCCAACAATCTGCCCGAGGCATGGCTGTTCCCGCTGCATTACGGCACCTACGATTCGCCCCAGCCCGCGCACGACGGCGACCCGCGCGACGTGTTTAAAAACGTTACCGACGGCGACCGGCGCGGCCTGCTGCTGCCCCCCGGTGAGCCGTTTGTGCTTAAAAAGATGTAAAACGGCGGCGCTTGTGCCACAAGCTTTTTAAATTCAAGACATTCTGCCGGCGATCACCGGCTTTTAGATAGACTACGCCTGAAATGAGGGAACATCTTTTGAATCTGATACAACAAATCGCTCAAGAACTCTCGCTGCGCGAAAGTCAGGTCGAAAGCGCCGTTAGACTGCTCGACGAGGGCAACACGGTGCCATTCATTGCCCGTTATCGCAAAGAAGCGACCGGCTCGCTCGACGACACCCAGCTGCGCGATCTTGAGGATCGCCTGACCTACCTGCGCAATCTCGACAAGCGCCGTGAAGAAATCCGATCCTCCATCGAGGGGCAGGGCGCTTTGACCGACGAGTTGGCGGCGGCTATAGGCGCTGCCCAGACCCTCTCGGCGCTCGAGGATCTCTACCTGCCCTACAAGAAAAAGCGCCGCACCCGGGCCATGATGGCAAAGGAAAAGGGCCTTGAGCCGCTGGCGCTAAAATTCTTCGAACAGATAGGGGCGGCGCTGCCCGAGGTGCTGGCCGCGCCGTTCATCGACGCCGAAAAGGGGGTCGAAACGGTTGAGGACGCCATCGCGGGCGCGAAGGACATCATCGCCGAAATGGTCTCGGACGACGCGGCGGTGCGCGGGGCTTTGCGCGCCTTTTTGCAGCGCACGGCCTGTCTGCGCTCGGTATCAAACGACCCGCAGGCGGCGCAGGGCGTCTATGCGATGTACTGTGATTTTTCCGAGCCGGTTGCCAAGGTGGCGGGCTATCGTGTGCTCGCGATTGACCGTGGCGAGCGCGAAGAGGTGCTCAAGGTTTCGATCGACTGCGACATGGCAATAGCGCTGCAAACGCTTGAAAAACTCGTGGTCAAAAAAGGCTTCTCGCCGTCGATTCATGTGGTGAAGGAAGCCTGCGCCGACGCGCTCTCCCGCCTGATCTTCCCATCCTTAGAGCGCGAGCTGCGCAGCACGCTGACCGAAAACGCCGCCGAGCAGGCGATCAAGGTCTTTGCGCTGAACCTGAAGCCGCTCCTGATGCAGCCGCCCGTCAAGGGCCGCGTGACGCTGGGGCTTGACCCCGCCTACCGCACCGGCTGTAAGATCGCGGTCGTCGATGCGACCGGCCGCGTGCTCGATACGACGGTCGTCTACCCGACGCCGCCGCAGAGCAAGGTTGAGGAGGCCGCCGCGAAGCTGCGCGCGCTGATCAAAAAGCATGACGTCAGCGCCATTTCGATCGGCAACGGCACCGCCTCGAAAGAATCGGAAATCTTTGTCGCTGACCTCATCAAGACGCTGGATAAGCCGGTATCCTACATGGTGGTCAGCGAGGCCGGGGCGAGCGTCTATTCGGCCTCAAAGCTCGCGGCCGAGGAGTTTCCGCAGTACGACGTGTCGCTGCGCTCGGCAGTCTCAATCGCGCGGCGGCTGCAAGACCCGCTGGCCGAGTTGGTCAAAATTGACCCCAAGGCGATCGGTGTCGGGCAATACCAGCACGACATGCCCAAAAACCGGCTCGATCAGACGCTGGGCGGCGTTGTCGAGGACTGCGTGAACGCCGTGGGTGTCGATGTGAACACCGCGTCATTCTCGCTGCTGGCCTACATTGCGGGCATCGGTCCGGCGCTCGCGAAGAATATCGTCGCCTACCGCGAAGAGAATGGACATTTCACCTCCCGCAAGGCGCTCCTGTCGGTGCCTAAGCTCGGCAAAAAGGCGTTTGAGCAGGCAGCGGGCTTCATGCGCGTGAGCGAGAGTGATAACCCCTTGGATAACACGGCCGTGCACCCCGAAAGCTATACGGCGGCGCAAAAGCTGCTTAAGGCGTGTGGCTTTACCGAGGAGGATCTGCGCGCCGGACAGCTGCAAACGCTGCCCGCGCGGGTGGCGGAGCGGGGCGAGGCCGCGCTGGCGGCACAATTGAACGTCGGTGAGCCGACGCTGCGCGACATGGTCGCCGAGCTGTTAAAGCCGGGGCGCGACCCGCGTGACGAGCTGCCCCCGCCGATGCTGCGCTCCGACCTGCTGGAGCTCTCCGATCTGAAGCCCGACATGGTGCTCGACGGTACGGTGCGCAACGTTGTCGACTTTGGCGCGTTTGTCGACATCGGCGTGCATCAGGATGGCCTCGTGCACATCTCGCGCATCTGCGACCGGTTTTTAAAGCACCCGAGCGAAGCGGTGCGGGTTGGCGATGTCGTCCGGGTTAAGGTGCTGGAAGTGGACGCCAAGCGCAAGCGTATCTCGCTGACCATGCGGGATATTTGAGGGACGAAGAAGGGGTGCGGCAATGCCGAATTATATAAAAAGATTTTTACGGATGTTTTCTGGAATCGCACTTTATGGCTGCGGCGTTTATATGACGATTCAGGCCAATCTGGGGTTAAGTCCCTGGGATGCGCTCAACATGGGCGTAGCAAATGTGAGTGGCTTGAGCTTTGGCGACGCGGGCGTCATCGTCGGGGGAATCATTCTGGTACTGGATGTGGTGCTAAACGAAAAAATCGGCTTTGGCACGCTTGTTAACACCGTCATGATTGGCAAAATGGTGGA
>DALYYK010000252.1:0-4713 GCA_031983305.1 Candidatus Fimivivens sp.
CATCCGGCGGCGCTGCTGCGCAATCCGACCCAAAAGCCGATGGCCTTTGAGGATTGGCTCAAGCTGCGCGAGGTTATCAAAAAGGAATGTCCCGAGGTCTATCAATAAGCCTGTGCCCCTCCACGAAAATGCCGGGTCGGCAGGCGACTTTTACTCCGGACCGGACATGTGCGGGATACAGGCGCCAATATTTAAATTTGGAGGAGACATCATGAGCAAAGTGCTTTGGGCCAAAAACACGCTGCCCAAGACCGACGACCGCTATCTCTCGCTGATGGATATTAAAACGGCAGAAAGCGCGCTGGCCTTTCACCGCAGCTTTCCGGAATATGCCGTCACGCCGTTGCAGCCGCTGAAAGCCTTTGCCAAGGAGATCGGGCTCGGCGGGCTTTATGTCAAGGATGAATCTTACCGCTTCGGCCTAAACGCCTTTAAGGTACTCGGCGGCTCGTACGCGATTGCAAAATTTGTCGCCAAACAGCTCGGGAAAGACATCGACACGGTCGATTATGCCTTTTTGACCTCGGAGGAATTTAAGCGCAGCTTTGCCCCCTGCACCTTTTTCACCGCCACAGACGGCAACCATGGGCGCGGCGTGGCCTGGGCCGCCAACCGTCTGGGGCAAAAAGCCGTCGTGCTCATGCCCGAGGGTACCGTCAAAAGCCGGTTTGAAAACATTAAAAAGCTTGGCGCCGAGGTAACGATTGAGCCGCTCAATTACGACGACTGCGTACGCAAGGCGGCGGAGCTCTCGGCCCATACCCCCGGCAGCGTCGTCGTGCAGGACACCGCATGGGACGGCTATGAAGAAATTCCGGGACATATCATGCAGGGCTACGGCACGCTGATCGCCGAGGCGGTCGACCAGCTTGCGCAGCGCGGCGTTTTACCCACCCATGTCTTTGTGCAGGCGGGCGTCGGCTCACTGGCGGCGGCGGTACAAGGTTATCTGATCAACCGTTTCCCCGAAAACCCGCCCAAGGTCGTGGTGATGGAATGCCGCGCGGCCGACTGCTTCTACCGCTCGGCGGTTGCCGGTGACACGGACCCGCAGGCCGTCGGCGGCGCGCTCGATTCGATTATGGCGGGGCTTTGCTGCGGCGAGGCCAGCCCCATCGCATGGGATATTTTAAAAAACCACGCGGCGGCCTTCTGCTCCTGCGAGGACAGCGTTTCGGCGGCGGGCATGCGCAGGCTTTCATCCCCTATCGCGGGCGACCCGCGCGTTGTCTCGGGCGAGAGCGGCGCGGTCGGTATGGGGCTTTTAGACCTCATCTGCCGCAGCGGCGACTACGCCGACCTCAAGGATGCGCTCGGCCTTGATGAAACGTCGCAGGTTCTGTTGATCTCGACCGAGGGCGACACCGACCCCGAGCGCTACCGTGCCATCGTCTGGGACGGCGCTTATCCGAGCGTCGAATAAGCGATCTTAAGCGGCAGATATCCCCCGCAGCGGTACTTGACCGGTGCGGGGGCTTGTGTTGCGGCTTTTAGGCCAAATTAAAGCGATGATTTCATTGGTGCCACATCAGTTTCCACGTCATTGCGCGACACTTTACTGCATCTTTTCTCTAAAGCGTCTCCCTATTGCGGTATTTTTTATGTAATAGTGATAGTTTTGCCTGACGATTCTGCCGATTGCCTGTCTGAAAGCAAAATATCTTGCTTATTATGTAGAAATAATTACTTCAATTTGGTATAATATCAATGCAAAATACGCTATAATGGCTTTGTGCGCCTATTATGGCGGTTCCCTTCGATAATACATGCTTTTCCGATGTGAAAAGCGATTGATAAATATGATGGAGGTAACTACATGAGTAAGAAATTTGTCTACCTGTTCTCAGAAGCCAACGGAAAAATGCGCGAGCTGCTGGGCGGCAAGGGTGCGAACCTGGCCGAAATGACCAGCTTGGGCATGCCGGTGCCGCAGGGCTTTACGATCAGCACCGAGGCCTGCACCCAGTACTACACCGACGGCCAGAAGGTCAACGACGACATCAAGGCCCAGATTTTCGAGAGCCTTGAGGCGCTTGAGAAGCTTTCGGGCAAAAAATTTGGCGACCTTGAAAACCCGCTGCTCGTCTCGGTTCGTTCGGGCGCGCGCGCGTCGATGCCCGGCATGATGGACACCATCTTAAACCTCGGCTTAAACGACGAGGTGGTCGAGGCGTTCGCCAAGAAGACCAACAACCCCCGCTTTGCCTACGACTCCTACCGCCGCTTCATCCAGATGTATTCCGACGTTGTCATGGAAGTCGGCAAGGCCTATTTTGAAAAGCTCATCGACGAGATGAAGGAGAAGAAAGGCGTCACGCAGGACACCGACCTCGACGCCAACGACCTCAAGGAGCTGGCTCATCTGTTCAAGGCCGAGTTCAAGGCCAAGAAGGGCTTTGACTTCCCCGCCGACCCCAAGGAGCAGCTCATGGGCGCCATTATGGCGGTGTTCCGTTCTTGGGACAACCCCCGCGCCATCTACTACCGCCGCATGAACGACATCCCCTCCTCTTGGGGCACCGCCGTCAACGTGCAGATGATGGTGTTCGGCAACACCGGCGACACCTCGGGCACCGGCGTTGCGTTCACCCGTAACCCCGCCACCGGCGAGAAGAAGCTGTTCGGCGAGTTTTTGATGAACGCGCAGGGCGAGGACGTCGTCGCGGGTGTGCGCACCCCCCAGTCGATCGACCAACTCAAGGAAGTCATGCCCGAAGCATACGACCAGTTCGTCGAGATCTGCGGCCGTCTTGAAAAGCACTACCGCGATATGCAGGACATGGAGTTCACGATTGAAGATAGGAAGCTTTATATGCTTCAGACCAGAAATGGCAAGCGCACCGCCGCCGCCGCGCTTCAGATCGCCTGCGACCTTGTGGACGAGGGCATGATCACCGAGCAGGAAGCCGTTATGATGATCGACCCCAAGCAGCTCGACGCCGTGCTGCATCCCCAGTTTGACACCGCCGCGCTCAAGGCCGCCAAGCCGATCGGCTCCGCGCTGCCCGCTTCGCCCGGCGCCGCCTGCGGTCAGGTCGTCTTCACCGCTGAGGACGCCGTCGCGTGGCACGAGTCCGGCAAGAAGGTCATTCTGGTCCGTCTTGAGACTTCCCCCGAGGATATTGCCGGCATGCATGTGGCACAGGGCATCCTGACCGTGCGCGGCGGCATGACCTCCCACGCCGCCGTTGTCGCGCGCGGCATGGGCACCTGCTGCGTCGCGGGCTGCGGCGAAATCAAGATCGACGAAGAGAAGAAGGTCTTCTCGCTCGGCGGCAAGACCTTTAACGAGGGCGACTTCATCTCGCTCGACGGCTCGACCGGCAACATCTACGGCGAGGCGATCAAGACCGTTGAGGCTGCGATCTCGGGCAACTTCGGCCGCCTGATGGGCTGGGCCGACAGCTACCGCCAGCTCAAGGTTCGCACCAACGCCGACACCCCGTTTGACGCCGCACAGGCTGTCAAGTTCGGCGCCGAGGGCATTGGCCTGACCAGAACCGAGCACATGTTCTTTGAGGCCGACCGCATTCCCGCCATGCGCGAGATGATCGTCTCGAAGACCGAGGCGCAGCGCCGCGCAGCGCTTGAGAAGCTGCTGCCGATGCAGCGCAGCGACTTTGAGGGCATCTATGAGGCGATGGCCGGACGCCCCGTCACCATCCGCTTCCTCGATCCGCCCCTGCACGAGTTCCTGCCCCACGAGGATGAGGACATCAAGGCGCTTGCTGCCGAGATGGGCCTGACCTTTGAGGAGCTTAAAGGCACCATTGAGTCGCTGCACGAGTTTAACCCGATGATGGGCCACCGCGGCTGCCGTCTGGCTGTTTCGTATCCCGAAATTGCCGAGATGCAGACCACCGCTGTCATCGAGGCGGCTATCAATGTCAAGAAGGCGCATCCCGAGTGGGAGATGGTGCCCGAGATCATGATTCCGCTCGTCGGCGAGATCAAGGAACTTCAGTACGTCAAGTCGGTCGTCGTCAAGACCGCCGACGCGATCATCGCCAAGAGCGGCGTCGAGCTCAAGTACCTCGTCGGTACGATGATCGAGATTCCGAGAGCGGCGCTGACCGCCGACGAGATTGCCAAGGACGCGCAGTTCTTCTCGTTTGGCACCAACGACCTGACCCAGATGACTTTCGGCTTCTCGCGTGACGACGCTGCCGCGTTCCTGGGCGCCTACTACGACAAGAAGATCTACGAGCAGGATCCCTTCGCCCGTCTGGATCAGACCGGCGTTGGCAAGCTCGTTGAGATGTCGGTCAAGCTTGGCCGCGAGACCCGCCCCGACATTAAGCTGGGCATCTGCGGTGAGCATGGCGGCGACCCCTCTTCGGTCGAGTTCTGCCATAAGGTTGGCCTGAACTATGTCTCCTGCTCGCCGTTCCGCGTGCCGATCGCACGTCTGGCTGCCGCGCAGGCCGCTATCAAGTTCCCCAGATAAATCTTTAAGCATAGCTTAAAGCGATACAACAGGGTGTTGGCACTCCAATCTGTTCGATTGGGCGCCAACACCCTGCTTTTGTTTCTGAATTATTTTTACTTACACTATGTTTATGTCGTTGACAGCTTTATAAAAACGCGTTACAATCAATTAAATTTATAGGATGATAGATTGCAGCGGCATCCGCTGACGCATTTAAAAAAGCAACGACAATGGGTGGTTATTATGAGAAGGCGCGTCAAAATATTCATAGGTGCGGCTGCTAT
>DALYYK010000253.1:0-4713 GCA_031983305.1 Candidatus Fimivivens sp.
AATGACCCAGCTTTTAAAGCAGGAGGGCATTGATGTCAAATCAAAATATAACGACTGCGGCCTGTTGCTCTATGACCGCGAAAAGCAGGATGTGCACGCCGGTGCGTCGGGCTGCGGCTGCTCGGCTTCGGTGCTTTGTTCTTACCTGCTGCCGCGCATGCGCGCGGGCAAGCTGAAGAATTTGCTGTTTATGGCGACCGGTGCGCTGCTCTCCCCCACCACGGTGCAGCAGAAGGAATCAATACCCGGCATTGCGCATTTAATTTGGTTCTCAACCGAAAAAGGAGGCAACTGATATGGGCGATATGATGTCTTATGTAAGGGCCTTTTTGGTGGGTGGCACAATCTGCCTGATCGGGCAGCTGCTCATCGACTACACCAAGCTGACGCCCGCGCGTATATTGGTCTCGTTTGTCGTCATCGGCGTTATTCTAGGCGGCCTGGGTTGGTACCAGCCGCTGATTGATTACGCGGGCGCGGGCGCCAGCGTACCATTGACGGGCTTTGGGTCGCTGCTGGCCAAAGGCGTTCGGGAAGCGGTGCGCGAGCATGGCTTTTTAGGGATTTTTATGGGCGGGTTGACCGCGACGGCGGGCGGCATTACCGTTGCCATATTGGCGGGATTGGCCATTTCTCTGGCGTTCAAGCCCGGGGACAAATCGTAGCTGGACGCACGGGGGTATCTTTTCATCTCTGAGCAATTTCTGCACGCGGCTTTGCTATGCGGCGACCACTTTAAATTTATTGGGCGTTATTATAAAGCAGAGATGCCGCCGGTGTATCACCGGCGGCATGCCTATTTTCACATTTATCAGCGCTTTTTCCGCGCATGGCGGTATGTACCGTCAACGCTCAATCGCGACAACTGCCGTGCCGCCATCGATGCTCACCGGCAAATCTCCGCCGTCCGGCGACGGTTCGGGGCTCTGGCTTTCACTTTCACCCATGCCGGGGTCTGTTTCGGAGGGCTTGGGCTCCTCACGGGTCATCGTGGTATAAAGCCAAACGCAGCACGCGGCCAGAATGCAGATGAACAGCACCTTAAGCTTCGGGGGAATAATATGATGCTTTTCAGGGTCGGGATATTTTATCGAGGCATACATTTTGCCGACGATCATCCCCACAACGGCAGCCGCCGCAACAACAAGCAAAATATGTACCAACACCTGCGCCGGCGCCGGCAGCTTGGCCATCAGTTGCGTGAGTATGTTTGCCTTTTCGCCCATCACGGCCCCGTCCATGCCGCCACCGCCACCCATTGCCATCCTATAGCCCATGCTTATATCCTCCGTCACTTGTTTCTTTCAATATACGGCCCGCGCGGCCTTTGAATGTTCCGGCAACCCGGAATTTTAAACTTCTGATCTATAGGTGTGCCATTTGGCACGTTTTATTTCGTATCACAGGGAGATTTTTTCAATTTCACGGTTGCCTGCGGTTGATTTTTTATCATCCAATAGGCTATACTGACATCATATCACGGAAAAGCGGAAAGGGGAATAACAAAATGTACAGCGAAATGATCGATACGATCGGCTTTGTCTCACAGGCCGACCCCGAATATCACGGAAAAGCGGAAAGGGGAATAACAAAATGTACAGCGAAATGATCGATACGATCGGCTTTGTCTCACAGGCCGACCCCGAGGTCGGCGAGGCAATGGCCAAAGAGCTGGGGCGCCAGCAGCGCAACATTGAACTGATCGCGAGTGAGAATCTCGTCTCTCCGGCGGTACTGGCCGCGATGGGCTCGGTGCTCACCAATAAATATGCCGAGGGCTACCCTGGCAAGCGCTATTACGGCGGCTGCGAATGCGTTGATATCGTCGAAAACATCGCGCGCGACCGTGCCTGCAAGCTGTTTGGAGCCGAGCACGCCAACGTCCAGCCGCACTCGGGCGCACAGGCCAACGAGGCTGTTTATTTTGCGCTTGTCAACGTCGGCGACACAGTGCTGGGCATGAGCCTTGCCAACGGCGGGCATCTGACCCACGGCTCCCCGGTGAACTTTTCCGGCAAGCATTACAACATGATTTCATACGGGCTGGATGAAAACGGCTATATCGACTACGACGCCGTGCGTAAATTGGCTCTTGAGCATAAGCCTAAGATGATCATCGCGGGCGCGTCGGCCTATCCGCGCGCCATTCAGTTCGACCGATTTGCGGAAATTGCCAAGGAGGTCGGCGCTTATCTGTTTGTGGATATGGCGCACATCGCCGGTCTGGTCGCCGCAGGGCAGCATATGTCGCCGGTTCCCTACGCCGATGTTGTAACCACAACCACCCATAAAACGCTGCGCGGCCCGCGCGGCGGTATGATCCTTTGCAAGAAGGAGCTGGCTCAGAAAATTGATAAGGCCATCTTCCCCGGGACGCAGGGCGGCCCGCTTGAGCACATCATCGCCGCCAAGGCCGTCTGCTTCGGCGAGGCGATGCACGATTCCTTTAAGGCCTACGCTGAGCAGACCGTCAAGAACGCGAAAGCCCTGGCTGCCGAGTTCGCGCGGCTGGGCGTCAATATGGTGTCGGGCGGCACCGATAACCACCTGATGCTCATCGATCTGCAAAACCTTGGCATCACCGGCAAGGAGCTTGAGCACCGCTTGGACGAGGTTTATATTACCGTCAACAAAAATGCCGTTCCCAACGACCCGCAGAGCCCATTTGTCACGAGCGGCGTGCGCGTCGGCACCCCTGCTGTGACGACCCGCGGATTTAAAGAAGCTGAAATGACGCTGATTGCCAACTGGATCTACCGTACCGCTACCGACTTTGAAGCCACCGCCGAGCAGACCCGCAAAGAGGTCGAGGCGCTGTGTGCAAAGTTCCCGCTCTACGCGTAATGTCCGTAAAATGTTAAAAGGCCCCATAGCTTAACGGGCAGACTTTTTGTTAGGTGGACGCAGGTCAGAACAAACTGCCGCAACGCTGCCTTTTAGCATATATACACTTCATTTTTGTTACAGACCTTCGCCGCCGTGGAATTTTGCCGATTCTGCGGCGGCGCTGTTTATCCTGATAACCAAGCTGCTTGAAAACAGCAGTGCTTGGCCGGGATATTTTGTGCGCACCCAAGGGTGACTACGCGGCGGTGGGACGCCAGACATCGTGATTGAACTTATGTGTAAATGCGCTGGTTCCTTAGCACAACCGCACGCAGGCAAGATGCTGTTATGTGTAGGGGTACAAGCCAGTACACTTAATAAGCCGCCAGGCTCATCCTATTTTAGGTCGTTTGGCTACAATGGACAGCCGGCGGTTTTTGCGCTACAATAAAGCCATATTGATTGCCTCTTTGTGCGCATTGGAGCCAATGCCGGCCGGCCGCGATTCGGCTCTTAAATCATTCGGATAGCGCGTTTATAACAACGTCAACCCTTATAGGAGGATTTTTATTATGAGTCAGCCGCTTGCCGCTCTGCTGCGCCCTAAAACGCTCGACGAGGTTGTCGGCCAACGCCATCTGCTGGCGCCGGGCGCTGTGCTGCGCGGTATTGTAGAGAGCGGAAAAATCCCAAATCTGATCTTTTACGGCCCCTCAGGCGTAGGCAAAACCACGGTGGCGCGCATTATCGCCGCTTCGACCGGCAAACTGCTGCGGCACCTCAATGGCACCACTTGCGGCACCGCCGACCTCAAGGAGGTGTTCGAGGCCCGCGACACGATCTCGGGCTACAACGGCATTCTGCTTTATCTCGACGAGATTCAATACCTCAACAAAAAGCAGCAGCAGACGCTGCTCGAATATATCGAGGACGGCAGCGTCACGCTGATCGCCTCGACGACCGAAAACCCTTATTTCTATGTGTACGGGGCGGTGCTGTCGCGCTGCACAGTGTTTGAATTCAAGGCCGTGCCAGCGCAGGAGGTCAAGCAAGCCGTGTTGCGCGCCTTTGAAAAGGCGGGCGAGCAGTACGAACAGCAGATGACGCTCGAAGAGGGCGCCGCCGATTACATCGCCTCGAGCTGCGGCGGCGATGTGCGCAAGGCGCTCAACGCCGTTGAGGCGCTGACGCTGGCCTGCGCCGATGGGCAGGTCACGCTTGCGGCCGCGCAGGCGGTGTCGCAGCGCTCGGCCATGCGGTACGACCGCGATGGCGACGTGCATTACGACATTTTGTCGGCCTTTCAAAAGTCTCTGCGCGGCTCGGATGAAAACGCAGCGCTGCACTATCTGGCGCGGCTGTTGGAGGCGGGCGATTTAATCTCGGCCTGCCGACGCCTATTAGTCTGCGCCGCCGAGGATGTCGGGCTGGCCTGGCCGCAAATTATTCCTATTGTCAAGGCCTGCGTCGATTCCGCCATGCAGCTCGGCCTGCCTGAGGCGCGTATTCCGTTGGCAAACGCCGTCATTCTCGTGGCAACCAGCCCCAAATCGAACACCGCCGTCTGCGCGATTGACGCCGCCACGCAGGATATCCGGCATGGCCGGGGTGGGGACATCCCCGATTCTCTGCGCGACGGGCACTACGAGGGGGCCAAAAAGCTTGGGCACGCCACCGGCTACCGCTACCCGCACGATTTTGGCGGCTGGGTAGCGCAGCAATATCTGCCCGACGCGATTAAGGACAGCGTCTATTACACCTTTGGCAACAACAAAACCGAGCAGGCGGCGCTGGCCTTCCGCCAAAAGCAGCGCGGGGAATAAGCTTGCGCGCCGGTCCTGTTAGCGCTCTCTTTTCATTATTTTTGGCGTGCCTCATCAAAACATC
>DALYYK010000254.1:0-4704 GCA_031983305.1 Candidatus Fimivivens sp.
CCTGGAACAGCGCATAGAGCACAATAGTAACAACCAGCGCAATGAGAATCAGCCGGGGCAGTCTCTTCTCGCCGAGCAGCGCACCATACGACACCAGAAACAAAAAACAGGACGGGATAAAGCCGATGTAGGGCATAATCAGCGCCATGAAAAACACAATCAGCATGCCGATGAACAGCTTGCTCTTGACGAATTCGCCAAGCTTAATCTCGCCCATAATACCCTGAGCGCTAACCTTGTTCGCTTTAAGATAATTAACAATATTGGCAACCAGCAGCGCAATCATGGCCACGAGAATAATGCGGGGCCAGAACGCCGCGCCCAGCTCGGTGGGCGTTGGGGCAGGCGACTCTGCGCCTACCAGGAAAAAGCAATATACCGAAAACGCGGTAAGAGCGATAGAAAATAATAGATCCAAGCTATTGCCTCCCTCCGGATTGGTTGATAGCGCCGTCGCCAACTTGCGGCGGCGGCGCTAAACAAGTTCTTCTAATTACTTTTTGCCGAACATCTCGACAAACTGCTGGTAGTCAGCTTCCCAAGCAGCCTTGTAGTCGGTGCTGTTCTTCCAGCCCACGCGCTGGTCAAGGCCTTCGTTCTTGGCCCAGTTCTGGAACAGGTCGCTCGCAACAGCCTTCTCGGCAGCGACTTCAAAAGCCTTGATCGCAGCCTCAGGGGTCCCTTCCATGTAGAAGATGCCGCGGGCCGGGCCAAAGTAGGACTCAACGCCGATCTCGCCGGCAGCTTCAACGTTCTCATAGCCGGGCATGGTCATCTTCTTCTCGGTGAAGGACATGATAACCTTCATGTCGCCGGACTGAACCATCGCGGCAACCTCAGCGGGGCCGACAACGCCAAGCGCCACGTGGCCGCCAATGATGTCAGCGTTGAGCTGCGCGCCCTCGGTGTAGGCAACCGGCTCGATCTTGTCGTCGAAAGCAGCCTTGAGGCAAGCGGTGTCCAGACCGGTGATGGTCATAACGCCGGCCTTAGCCGCGCCGGGGTTAGCTGCAACGTATTCCATGAGCTCTTTGTAGTTGTTGTAGGGGGCGTTCTTGCCGGCAACGAGAACGTTGCAGTCATGAACAAGCTGCACAAGGGGGTTGATGGTGCCGTAGACGTCAAAGTCGGTCGCACCGGCCACCTGAGCCAGCAGAGGAGAGGGGGTGCAGAGCAGGAAGGTATAGCCGTCAGCGGGCTGCTTGCTCGCAAACTCAACACCGGCTACGCCGCCGGCGCCAGCCTTGTTGTTGACGACAACAGGCACGCCGATCTCTTTTTCAAGCGCGGTAGCAAAGGTTCTGACGGTGGTATCGGCACCGCCGCCGGTGCCCCAGGGGCAGATGATTTCGACTTTGCGCGTAAACTTCCACTCGGCCTCAGCAGCACTGGAGCTGCCGCTGCCTGCGGGCGTGCTGCCTGCGGGTGCGCTGGAAGCGGACTTTCCGCAGCCGGCGAACGTCATAACGAGCATAGCCAGGGTGACAACAAGAGTAATAACCTTTTTCATGATTTTTCTCCTTTTCCTATCTATTTTTGGCGAATATGAACTTCGCTAAAAAACATTTTTTGACGACTGCCGCTATTCCATCGGCTCGACCTGACGCACCACATCTATTATCGTGCCGTCGCGCGCCTCGATTATACCGACGACGCGGTCCTTAAACCGCACGGGGTCGGGCGTTCCGACTATTTTGTAGGCGATGTCGCGCAGCTCCTCGATCGTTTTAAGCGGGAGCTTGGCGTCCTTGAGCGCCTCTAACAGGTCGGTTCTCAGTGGATTGATCGCGATGCCGTAGTCGGTAACCACCACGTCGACCGTCTCACCTGGGGTGGTGACGGTGGTGACGTCGGTGCAGACCGCCGGTATTCTGCCTTGAAGCAGCGGCGCGATGACGATGGTGCACTTGGCCCCGGCCGAGGTGTCAGGATGTCCGCCCTGCGCACCCGTGATAACGCCGTCCGAGCCGACCACCACGTTGCAGTTGAACTTGGTGTCGATCTCAAGCGAGGCGAGAATAACAAAATCCAGCTTGTTGACATAAGCGCCCTTGTTAAAAGGGTTCGCGTATTCAGAGGCCGAAATTTCGATGTGATTGGGGTTTTTCTTGATGCTCTCGACCGCGCCAAGGTCAAAGTCCTGCGTGTCGACAAGCTTATCGACAAGCCCCTCTTCAAGCAGCTGGCACATCGGCGTTGTCAGACCGCCGACACCAAAGCCCATCTTGATGCCGCGGCGCTTCATCTCCTCGGCCAGCGAGATGGTCGACGCAATCGACGCGCCCCCGACGCCGGTCTGGTACGAAAAGCCGTCCTTAAAGTAGGGCGTGTTGATGACGACCTGCGTGCAGTAGTCGGCCATCTTAAGCTTGCGCATATCGGTCGTGGGCTTCGCCGCGCCCGAGGCGATCTTGGCCGGGTTGCCGATCGCGTCGACGACGCAGACATAGTCGACGTCAATCATCGAGATGCTGGCCGGCGCGTTCGGGAATGGGACAAGCGTATCGGTGATGGCGACCACCTTATCGGCATACTGTGCATCGACCATCGCGTAGGACAGCACGCCGCAGTCGCTTTTGCCGCCGTTGGCACGGCAGTTGCCGTATTCGTCGCAGGTCGGCGCGCCGATGAACGCGATGTCGATATGCTCTTCGCCGCTTTCAATCGCCCGGACGCGTCCGCCGTGCGAGCACATGACAGCTAGGTCCCGAAGCTTGCCGCTCGAGATGGCCTCGCCAATGCCACCGCGCACACCCGAGGAGCGCATCGATGTAATCGTGCCGTCCTCAATCATCGGTACAAGGCTGTCGTGCGCCTTGCCCAGACTCGTCGCGCAGATGCGCAGGTTTTTGATGCCGCGCGCGTACACCCGCTCCATGACGATGTTGACCACATAATCGCCCTCGCGAAAATGATGGTGGAACGACAGCGTCATGCCGTCTCTGATGCCGCACTTATCGAGCGCCTCGTCAATCGAAGCCACGAGCTTGGAGCGTGAGGCATCGACCACTGCCCGAACCTTGGGCGCGCTCTTAACATATTCGTAGTTATCAAATTCCAGATAACCCATATAGGGCTTTTTGCCCGTTAAATCGAGAATCTCCTGTGGAATTTCTCTTCCGACTTTATTTAGCATGCTTACAAATCCCCCTCGTATACGCCGGACGCCTTTGCAAGCTCAATGGTGCGCTTCGCGCCGTCATAAAAGGCGATGTCAATCATCTTGCCGTTAACCGTGAACACGCCGATGCCCTGCGCCTTCTTCTCGTCGATCTCGCGCACAACCTTTTCGGCAAAGTCGATCTCTTTAAAGGTCGGCGTAAAGACACGATGTGTCACATTGATCTGTCTGGGGTTGACAATGCTCTTGCCGTCAAAGCCCATCATCTTGATGGTCTGGACTTCTTTTTCAAAGCCGTCCATATCCTCAAGATTGGTAAAAACGGTGTCAAAACACTGCACGCCCGCAGCTCTCGCGGCGATGATCATATGCTGCCGGGCGCCCATCAATTCAACGCCGGTGCCGGTGATCACGGTCTGAAGATCCTTCGTATAGTCGCCGCCCGAGAGCGCGACGCCGAACAGCCGCTCGGAGCTCTCACAGATTTCAAGCGCGTTTAAAACGCCGCGGGTCGACTCGATCGCCGCCATTAAGAGTGTCGAGCCCACGGGACGGCCAAACTCGCGCTCGGCCTCCTCGATCGCCCGCTCGACGGCTTTAACGTCGGCGGCGTACTGCGTCTTGGGGATTCTGATGCCGTCGGCGCCGCCCGCCACACTGACGCGGACATCCTCCTGCCAATGTTCGGTATCCAGCCCGTTGATGCGAACGATTCGCTCAATGCCGCGGTAATCGATCTCCTGCAAGGCATGGTAAAGCGAAAAACGCGCCGAATCCTTTTGGTTTTCGGCCACGGCGTCCTCGAGGTCGAGCATAATCGAATCGGGCGCATAAATGTAGGGGTCCTTAATCAGCCCCGGCTTCTGACAGTTGAGGAACATCATCGTTCTTCTCAGCCGCTTCTTGTTCGGGTGTGTCATCTAACAGAACCTCCCCAGTTGACCTTGCCGTCAAATTCTGCCGCTCTGAACACGGCGCATTCAACTCTGGCCTTGAGCGTGCAATCCAAAGCGCCCCTGTCCTCAACCTTAATCTTCGCGCCCGAAACCTCTAAGCGCGAGAGCGTCTCGGTAACCGTCTGACGAATTTGACGCAAAAATTGCTGCGCGACGCTGCTTGAAATTTCAAGCTCTATACCGTCCTGCGACGGTTCAACCACCACGCGCGCATCGCTCGATTCCAGCGTGCCTGCAGCGGCTGTCTTTTTAATGACCATGCAACCCCTCCTTAAACCAAAGCAGCCTCTCTCGTAAGAACTTATAAGCCTGTCTGATCTGGCATTCCTTCTTCACCTAATTATATGCATCCGGCCGACTTTGACAAATACAAAATCGGTATGAACGCTATACATAACCTTAATAAATTATGAAGTTTTAATGTTTTAATACGCCTAGTTGGTAAAATAATTGTGAATAGGAACAAAGAATTCCGTTTAATTTTGAAAAAAATTTTCACCAAATGAAATTGAGGGTGGGGATGGTTTACGGATTAAGTCGCAAACCGTCTCCGGCTTTTTGACCACTAAAAGTCATATGCGCCTTCCGTTACAGTTAACTTATGAGAAAAAATCTGTAACTTTTTGG
>DALYYK010000255.1:0-4693 GCA_031983305.1 Candidatus Fimivivens sp.
ACTTCTGTCGCATCCGCTTCTGAAACAGAAAACGTCGCCGGAACCAGCACCAACAATAGCACCAGCAGTCCAAGCGTCCTGTTCTGGCCCGATTTTGTCGTGCCACCCAGCAACGGTTCGAACGGTGGCGGCTCCAACAACAGCAATCGCTGCCGCTGCTGCTGTTGCCGCTGCTGCTCTTAGCAAACGTCTACCTAGCCCCAGCGCCCGCCCCGCAATCCCGCAGCGCCGCACACACCGGGCCGATTGGTCCTGACAGCGCGGCATATACTGCGGGATTGCGGGGCTTTTTTAATAGGCGGAAATGAAAAGTATTGGTGTCCGCTTCGCGGACAGGATGGGCGAAGCCGGACGCGCGCCATTTAAGGCATTTTGATTTAATTGCCACTGCGGGCGGTCAATTCTATTCGCTCTTACTACCAAGTATCGCGCACCGCGCGCCATCACTTTTTACGCTTCACGCACCACTTACTTAGCCCCCTTCCCCCGTCTGCGGCCGCCCGCATGCCGCCTTCGTACCGCCCTGCGGGGTGTTTTGCGTTGTTTTTCGTTTTTTAGCGCGGTATAATCAGCATAAGAGCCCCCAAAAAGACTGTGGAGGGATTATTATGTTGCACCCGATCCGCTTAAGACCGCTTGCGTTGGCCCTGCTGCTGGCGCTGACCTGCGCTTGCCAGAAGCCCGGCGCGGTCGTTGCCCCGTCTGGGTCTGAGCCATCCGCACCCGTTCAAGCGCTGCCGGACATGCTCTTAGCCGCTGAGATCTACGAGGCCTATTGCGGCGGCGTTAATTTTGACGGCGCCGGCTATGCATCAACCGTCGGCTATGCCTACGGCTGGCTGGCGCGGCACGACCTGCTCGGCGGCTTTGTGAAAACCGATGCCTCGGGGCTGACCTGCTATACGCTGCCGCAGCCAACCGCCGAGGCGATTTGCAATATGTTCCTCGGGGTGGAGATCGCTGCGCAAGGCGAGCAGTACGCGCTCGACTACTACCCCGATTATGACGTCGCCCTGCCCTACGCGCTCAGCGGCCCGGACAGGCTGCCGCCGCCTGAAAGCGACGGGAGCTACACGCTGACCTTCGCCCGCGCCACGCCGGACGGCGAGATGTTGCGCGGCGTGCGCTACCATTTTGTTCCCACCGTACTACAGGCGGAGCCAATTGACCCGATCAGTCGCCTGTATCACAACGGCGACACAGTCTGGCGGATTGCGGCGGTGGACAACCTTTTGGAGAATGCTCTGACCCAGGAACAGTATGAGATCGTGCACATCAAGACGGTTGACTCGCTGCTTGATATGGTAACGGCAATCAACTCCGGCAACCGGCAAGCGCAGCAAAAGCGCTATGTGCTCGAGGCCGATCTCGACCTTGAGGGGGTGCTGTTCACACCGGTTGGAACCAATCGCCCGCTGCTGCCGGATGATATCCGCGACGGACGTCCGTTGGGCTTTAACGCTGTGTTTGACGGCCAGGGGCATACCATCCGCAATTTGAGCGTACGGCTCATATCGCCCGACTCCCCCGAGGCTCCGCTGATCGGCGGCTTTTTCTCGGTGATCGGCCCGGGCGGCGCCGTCCAGAACCTCACGCTCGAAAACGCCTTTGTCTCAACGCCGGCTACGACGCTGCCCGCCGCTGCCGGTATATCCACCGGCCTGCTGGCTGGGCACTGCATGGGTCAGGTCAGCGACTGCCATGTCTCGGGCCGCGTCGCGGGCAGCTACCAAACCGGCGGCTTTGCGGGCGTCATCGGCAACTATGCGGACGGCAACCCCGCGTTCTTTGCCCGCGTCACCGGCTGCACCGCCAAGGTGAGTACGGCGGGCGACAGCGAGCTGGGCGGCTTTGCGGGCACGCTGCACGGGGCGATTGTCTCGGGCTGCAAGGCCGAGGGCGAGGTTATTACTGTCTCAAGCCAGCTTTACGGCACGCCAAGGGCGATCGGCGGCTTTTGCGGCTTCTCGGTCGAGGGGCAGATCGACGGCTGCGACGCCTCGGTAGATGTCCAGACGACGCAGCCCGGCACATGGGTCGGCGCGTTTATCGGGTATAATCAGGGCCGCGTTACCGGCAGCCGCTATAACCTCGACAAGGCCCCCTATCTCAAGCCGGTTGGGTTTATCTATCAAAACGCTGTCAGCGAGATCGCAGCTTACTCGATGAATGTCAAGTCGCTTAAACCGGCATAGCGCGCCGCGTACGCGAGAGCACTGCCCTGAAAGATCGCGTCCGAACGAGCGCGGCAGTTTGCCCGCGTTTAAAATGCCGTTGGCGAGATCGCGGCCTATTCGGCGAATGTCAAAGCCGCTGAGTCCGGCTTAGCCTACACCTTAGGGGCCGCCCGTCCTGCCCGCCCATTAAAAACCGGGGCCTTTTACTGAGAATACCTACCAAAAGGTTTGATCAACACGCGCATTTGTGGTAACCTTCTTTAATAGAGGATTTTCGACAGGCTTCGCCCTGCGGCACTGTCCGCCGAGCCTGATTCTGCCGTTCATCACGCGAAGGAGGATGCCCCATGACCAAAAAACAACGTGCCGCCGAGGCGGTGCGCCTTTTAAAAGAAGCCTATCCCGACGCGATCTGCTCGCTCGAGTACGAAAAGCCTCACGAGCTTTTAATCTCGGTGCGGCTCTCGGCCCAGTGCACCGATGCGCGAGTCAACATGGTGACGCCCGCGCTGTTCTCAAAATATCCGACGCTCGAAGCGCTCGCAGCGGCAACGCCCGAGGCGGTCGGTGAGATTATCAAAAGCTGCGGGCTGTATAAGACCAAGGCGAAGGATATCGTCGCAATGTCTCAGATGCTGATTGAGGAGTTTAACGGCGTGGTGCCCGATTCGATCGAGCAGTTGCTGCGCCTGCCGGGCGTGGGGCGCAAGACGGCCAACCTCGTCGTCGGGGATGTCTACCATCAGCCAGCCGTTGTGTGCGACACCCACTGCATCCGCATTACAAATCTCTTGGGGCTGACGACCGGCAAGGATCCGCTCAAGTGCGAAAACGAGCTGCGCGCCTGCCTGCCGATGGCCGAAGCCAATGATTTCTGCCATCGGCTGGTGCTGCACGGCCGTGCTGTTTGTGTCGCGCGCCGCCCCCAGTGCGGCGTCTGCGTTATGGCTCCGGTCTGTCGCTTCGCGCATAAAAATAAGGATGAGAAGTGACCGCTCGGTGTTGGCGCATCCAGTCCATCGAACAGGGAGGACACCCCTATGAAAAAGCGTATTGCCGCGCTGATTATCGCTTTTGCCGTTGCGGCGCTTTGCGGCTGCGCGGCCAACGCGCCCGCCGCCAGTAAAAAGGAGACGCCGCCCCCCGCGACGCCGTCGAAAAATTCAACTGCCGTTTCGCACCAAATTGCGCCTGCCAGCCTGACCGACAAGGAAGCGGAGATCGCCGCGCTGCTGGCGCCGGGCGTGCAATACCAGATTTTTGAATTCAAGTTTACTGAGCCGGTCAAAACGGTGCGCTTCAACCGATACCGCCTTGAAAACGGCGTCTGGGCGCCCGAGGGCGGCAGCGGTCAGACGCTCAACGCCGCGAGCGGACGCATTGCGTTGGTTACCGACAATAACGCGAAGAAAAACCGTCTTGCGCTGCAAAGCGAAGGCGGTGGCAGCGCGATCTCCTATGACCTGCCCGAGGATATCGGCGACGCGGGCGTGGCGAGCGGCATCAGCTATTTAAATGAGACGGCCGAGATTGTCTTGGATGTAGAAATTCCGCTACAAACGCAGATTTTCACTACACAAAACAGCTTTTCCACCTATGATGCCGCCGCTGCCTTTGAGCAGCCTGCGTTATACGCGCAGGATGAACACGCGCATGTGTATGCGGTGACGGTGACCTTTAGCCAAAGAGAATTAGGTCAAGGTGACGACGCCGGGCAGGAGGGCACTTTCTCCGCCGGAGAGGTGGTGAACCCGTCGCCCCCCGCCGCCGGAACGGATTTGACGCCGGGCTCCGAAGCACAGGCCGTTACCCGCCCCATGCCCGGGACGGGTTTGGCCGATCAATCAACGAATGACGCGCAGGCGATTTACGCGCCGCTCTACCCGAGCTTTTCGCCCCATGTCAAAACGATTTCGTTTGATGTCATCAACGGCACCGACAACGATCTCGGCGCGGGCGACCATTTCAGGCTGCAACGGCTGGATGACGGCGCTTGGATCGATCTGCCCCGGCTGCCGCTGCCCGAAAACGCCGGACCGCTCTACCCCTCTATCTCCGGCCCGTTCTGGCCGCCCCACACCCGCACCCGACTTGCCGCGACGGTCGATACAATAGACGGATCCGAATATCCGCTCTACAGCCTGCCGCTTAAAACCGGCACACATCGTCTGATTGACGAATATAAAAACGTTAGTACCCCGTTTGAGATTACCGATGCGCCTTCCGAATGGCAGAAAAGAACCATCGAACGGCTCAGTCAGATTCCCGCGTTTGCGGGCGTCACCTTTTCGCCGCACGATTTTACCCTGCCGTTTGTCTGTCAGGGCATCATGTCGGACAGCGACATTTCGGGCATTAAGCTATATGTCTTTGATTTCCCGGACTGGAAGGAGGCACAGGCTGTTTTTGAGGGCATTAGACAGGACGACTATGCCATTCCGCAGTATACGCGCCAAAATGACGCGATCATCCGGGATATACGGAAGTTTAATTGGGAGGATACCCCCCACTTCTAT
>DALYYK010000256.1:0-4669 GCA_031983305.1 Candidatus Fimivivens sp.
ATAGCGCCGTCGGGCGCATTGGCGTTACGATTCGGTGAACTCGATTAACGCCTGATTGAATTTTTCCATCTGATCATAAAAGAGAAAGTGGCCGCAAGATTCTATCGGGACCAATGTGGCGTTTGGAATCCGCTGCGCCTGCATCTGCGCCAGCGGGAACAGGCAAATTTTATCTTCATAGCCGTGCAGAATCAGCGTGGGGGCTGAAATCTGGGCCAAATCGTCAAATAGCTGTTCCTCACCCAGCCAGTCGTTGGCGATGGCCGACATGGCCCAGCTTGCCGACTCCAATCCCAGATCGAAGACCCATTGTGAGATATTGGGCGTCACATAGTTGTGGAAAATCTGATTGCCGAATTTCCGCAGGACCTCGGGCCGGTTTTGGCTTATTTCCTGTATCATCTCCCAGACGGTTTGCACCGACAGCCCGTCAGGGAAATAGGGGCGCTGAATCAGGCTGGGAGCCGCCGCTGCACACAGAACAAGCCGGGCCACGCCATAGCCCTCGTACCTTGCCATGTAGCGCACCGCAATGGCGCCGCCGGTTGAGTGGCCGCACAATGTGATCTGCTCGAGCCCGAGCGCGTCGATGACCGCGCGCACATCGTCGGACATGCGGTTGTAGTCATAGCCGCCCCATGGCTTGGACGACTGCCCAAAACCGCGCAGGTCGATGCCGATGCAGCGACAGTCCTTTTGGGGCAGCACATTGTATTGGTATTCAAACAAACGGTGGCTGCCCGGCCAGCCATGAATAAAAAGAATGGTCTTTTCTCCCGAAGGGTTGATGTCCTCAACATAGATGTGCACATTGGGTTCGGTTGTTACATAATAGCCCATAATCAAGACTCCATTCGCTTTATTGATACAATTTGACCGATCAAATCTCCGGCATAAGAAAAATTTTCCATAAAATTTTAATATTCCATTGATATACATACGTTTGGGCGCTTTATAAAATGCCGGCTCTGGAAAAGATGTGCCGGGGGAGACTCTGTATCCAATGTGTGGAAAAGAGCCTTGAAAGCCCAAATTAAGGCTACTCTTTTTTTAAAATATATGGTAAGATTCTCGATAGTATATTTTATAAATAAATTTATTTTTCATGGAAAAATTTCAGGCAAAATCCGCACCTTACTAGAGGAAACATCAAGGCCATATCAAACGATGGGGCTTGTGTTGGAATATTGCGCTTTAAATAGGAGGATTTCAGATGAAACAAACACTAGCATTCATCATGGCGATAGCGGTGCTGGGCAGCACGCTGTCAATGACGGCTTTTGCGGCGATTCAATATCCGGTGGTGGGCGTGTCCTCCCAGGCGTATGTTCTGGATGAGGACGGCGACTTATATCTGACTAAGGCCGCCGATATGATCGGCTACGGCAAGACGGCTTATTTTCCGTTGCTCAGTGAGGCATCGAGCACGGTAAATACTGCTAAAACAAACTGGGAAAATGCGGTTAGAGCCGAATCGACGGCAAAAACGCAATATACAACGGCCGAAACCGCTTACAACACCGCCAATGACGCATTAACGAACTATAACAGCGCGAAGGCGGACTTGGATAATTATAATAATAAAATTGGCCCTCTCAATACAGAACTGTCCCAGGCTAAAGGCGAACAAACCACAGCTAAGACCAACAATGACAATGCAATAGCCGCTTTAGCCGCAGAAGGTTGGAAAACAACAGAGGTGGACAGCGGCAAATGGCCTGACATGAAAGAGGCGGCAGAGCAACTCGTGGCAACCACTGGTGTCACCTTGAAACAGAAAAATGAGGCGGTACAGACTATTCAGGGCAAAATTGACGCCTTAGGCAATTTGGCCACTCTTACCAACAACGAGGCCTCAAAACTGACGGCGCTATATACTGCCACAGGCGGTACAAAATCGGTGTCCGCGGCCGAAGCGGTGGTGGGTACTAGAAAAACGGCTATGGATGATCGCAAGAGAGAGTGGGACGCTGCCATAGAGTTGGTGAGAACAACGCTTGCGACCTATGAAGCCGCGCAAGAGTCTAACAAATATAAATATGTCTACGAACCCGATGCGATTAAAAGCGTCAAGATCAGCAAAAAGTGGGAAGGCAGCAGCGGCAGCTATGTTTCAGGCGTCGCCGTGGTGAAAAAGAGGGTGCGCAGCAGCATCGACGGGGCTACCACCTCATCAATGCAGAGCATTTATTTTCTGGCTGTTGAAATCAAAAGCGGTAGTACCACACAATCTAGAGATTTGTTTGGCAGCGTTACGCTGAAAAAGAGCGGCAGCGACGGCTTTGATGTGACCGCAAATATCGGCATTGAGCTCGGGTACTCCTCGGCATCGAATACCGACGCGGGCGAGGGTGTCATCACTAGTACGCCCACCACCTTCAAAGAGGGCAACGGCTTTGACGCGGAAAGAGATTTTGTGTTTGAGTTTAAATCCGACAGCAAGAGCCGTTTTGAGGTTGACACGGTCGGTCAGGGCAGCATTGTTTTGAGCTTTAACACTGAGCCCGACGACAAGCTGCTAAATAAATATCCCAATGGCAACCTGTGGTTTTTTAATGGCAACTACGCCAGCTTTAATAGAGTCGGCACCCTTTATCTCGGCGGCTTTGACGATGATGACTATTATGTCTACGAGGTGAGCAAAAGCGGCCAGCTCACACGCGTGAGCGCTAAATATGACAGCTACGAAGAAGCTTACAAAGTCAGCACCAGAACACTGGGAGTATATGTAGTTTCGGATACGCGACTGCAAACCACCAGCAGCTCGTCAAGCAGCTCAAGCTCTAGCAGTAGTGGTACGGGTACAGGAATCGGTACCGGCACGGGAACCGGGGGCACCGGCACCACCGTCGTGCCGACAACGCCCTCCAGCAGCTATCCGTACACGCCGCCGGTGGCGTCTTCGAGCACTCCGCCGGCATCGTCATCTTCGTCGACATCCGAGAGCGAGCCGGAGGAAAGCTCCAGCGAGCCCGAGGATGAGCTTGAGGATGAGGACGATATCGTCGATGTTATTGTTGATGATGAAACGGTCGAAGGTCCCGAGGAGAAGAGCGGCATACCCACATGGGTGTGGGTGCTGATCATTACCGGTCTCGCGGCTGTGCCGGTGGGCATCGGCGTTGTGTATTATCTGCACAGCAGGCCGTTGCGCAGAGACTTTTTCAACGGTGACGAAGATGAATACGACGAGGACTACGACGAGGACTACGACGAAGAAGACGAAGACTAATCAGAATTTGTAAAAAATGCGCCCTGTTTGCTATACAGTATGGTATACTGAACAGCAGACAAGGGCGCGTTTCATTTTGGACTACGCCAAGCTTAAAGGAGCAAAACAGATGGCAAACAGAAGTAATTTGATTCTAAAGCAGGTTCAAACCGTTATCGTGGGTAAGGACGAGGTGCTCACCCGTGTGCTCATGGCGATTCTATCGGGTGGACATATCCTGATGGAGGACGTGCCGGGCGTCGGCAAAACCACGCTGGCGTTGGCGTTCGCTAAAGCGCTGGGCATCCACTTCAAGCGTATTCAGTTCACCTCCGACAGCATGCCTTCGGACGTTGTCGGTTTTTCGGTTTACGATAAGACCGGTGGCGCGTTGAGCTATAAGCCCGGCGCTGCCATGACCAACCTTTTGCTGGCTGACGAGATCAACCGTACCTCAAGCAAGACGCAGTCGGCGCTTTTAGAGGTTATGGAAGAAGGGCAGATCACCGTCGACGGCGTCACGCGTCCGGTGCCGCAGCCGTTTGTGGTTATTGCCACCCAGAATCCCGTCGGCACCGCGGGCACGCAAATTCTGCCGCACGCCCAGCTCGACCGCTTTATGGTTCGGCTTCAGATGGGCTATCCCGATTTTGCAAGCCAGGTCAACATCCTGCGCGACCGCCAGACCGAAAATCCGCTCGATTCCGTCACGCCGGTCGTCAGCGCGGCCGAGTTGATCGCGATGAAAAACGAGGTCGCAGCGGTCCATATCGCCGATTCGCTCTACGAATATATCACCCAGCTGGCGCAGGCCACCCGCAGCCACCCGATGATTCAGCTTGGCCTCTCGCCGCGCGGCGCTTTGGCCATCTGCCGTATGGCCAAGGCATATGCCTATGTTTCAGATCGCGATTTTGTCGTGCCCGATGATATTGCCGCCATCTTCGGCGACGTTTGCGCCCACCGCATGCTGCTTTCGGCCAAGGCCAGACTGGCGAATCTCTCAGCCGCCGACATTCTAAAAGAGGTGCTCGAATCAGTGCAAAAGCCGGTCTCGGGCAGTTCGTCGGTGCTCGCCAGCAGAGGAAAACGCAGATGAATGCAGCGGTTTGGCTCATTTGGCTGGCCGCCATGCTGCTGATGGCGGTTTTTGGACAGACGATTGCGCTGCGCTGGCTTTTGATGCTGACACCCTTTTGCTTTGCCGCGTCGGCGCTGGCCACCTGGCTGGCCTCGCGCAAGCTGGCGCTCTCGGTCAGGGTTCGAGAGGGCGGCAGCAAAAAGCAGGGGGCAAAGGGGGAGCTGACGGTCATAAACCCCAGCTATCTGCCGGTTATGCAGCTGCGCTGTACGTTGCTGCTCAAAAACCTGCTGACCGGCGAAGAGACGGAACAGTCGGTTTCAACGCCGGTGTTGCCACACAGCAAGGGCAAAAAGACCTTTCGCATCAAATCGCAG
>DALYYK010000257.1:0-4635 GCA_031983305.1 Candidatus Fimivivens sp.
TACAGCGCCGCAGTATTTTCCGAGTATGCGGCCCTTGCGGTAATCAACAGCCTGTGCGGCATGAATCAACTCAAGTGCGAATATGTAACGGAGGTTATCCAAAATTTTATCCAGCTTCTGAACGACATAAGGAGCGTTGGTCGACATATCCTCCATGCCGCCGGCCAGACTGAAGGTGTCCATCGAGGCCGGATTACACAGATGACGAATTTCAGCGTCGAGCGCCGTAAAGGTTTTTTGGACTGTGCAGAATCCAAGTACCTCAACCGACGGACTGAGAAATCTCGGGAGCTCGGTGAAGGTGGGGTCCGAAAGCTTAATAAGTCTTAGGCAGCTTGCCTTTGACATATGCGACAGCGCAACCGACAGGCTTTCGAAGCCCAAAACCCAGTTGAGCGGCTCAAAATTGGCGGACGGCAGGATGGTTCGTTCTTCAAGCAGCAGGCAGGGGTTGTCGTCGGTGGTGTTAAGGTGAATTTCTAAGCGCTCTTTGGCATAATCGAGCATTTCGCGCACCGCGCCGTGAATCTGCGGAACATTGCGGTAGCACAGCGGGTCATGCACTGCTTTATGACGGTCGGGCGCATAGACAAAGCTTCCTTCAAGATAGCCGCGAACCAGCGCCGCCGTTTCACGCTGTCCTTTATAACGCCGGAGCTGGTGGGTACGGTCGTCGAGCGGCGTGACATTTCCGTTGAAGCCTTCAAGCGAGAGGGCATAAATCGCATCGGCGATTTTTAGAAAGTTTGCAAGGTCATTGAGTAGCAGCGCACCATGCCCTGCGCCGACGGCGTTTGAGCTGACGATGGCAAGGCCGTCCTTAGGACCAAGGCTCAGCGGTTTTAATCCGGTGAGTTCAAAAGCCTCGGACGATGATATGATATTTCCGCCGAATTCAACCTGTCCCTCACCGATGATGGCCAGTCCGATGTGAGAAAGCAAGCCGATATCGGCTTGGCCAACCGAGCCGCGCATCGGAATCAGCGGATGGATGCGTCTATTGAGCATCTGCGCATACATTTTCGGAATTTCGGGTGCTGTTCCACAGCACCCGGTCAGCATGGCGTTGAGCCGTGCGGTCATAATCGCCCGGCACTGTTCGCGGGTGGCCCAAGGAGAAATGCCAATGCTGTGAGAGCGTATCAGATTGCAGTTATATTGTTCAAAGAATTCTTTAAAAACCTTTTTATCCTTGTTCCAGCCCACCCCGGTGTTAAATCCATAGATGGGAAAATCAGCGTCCACAAGATCAAAGACCAGTTTTCGTGCGTCAATAACACGTTTCTCGGCTTTCTCTGAAATCTCAACTGTGACAAGGTCTCGTGCAATGGCAGAAATCTGTGCGACGGTTAGATCATTGCCATTCAAGATTATCTTTTCCATGATACGCCTCCTGTTAGCTGTTTTAAGTAAATTGCCTATCGTTGTTAAGTGCAATTATAAACAGATTAATATGTTAATACAATCGGAAAAAGTCAATATTATTGTCATATTTTAAATTTTTGTGAATATATATTATCTAAAACATATATTTTTATTTAAAATAACGAAAAATTTATTTCTAAATAATGTAATTGTTAGAATTACACAATATTTACTTAAAAATATAGCTAATTAATTAGTTGATATATTTCTTTATACATGATATTTTTAAGTAAAATTTTTATATTAGACATCAAAACGTCAAAAAATCGAAAAGGAGGCACCAAGGTGGCAAACACGGGAGATACACAAACCGTAATACTCGGTGACCGCATTAAACTTGATCCCTTTGTGGCTGTGGCGCGGCATAGGGCAAAAGTCGCATTTTCTGAGGATTATGCCATGCGTGTGGCGCGTTCCCGCCGCCTGATCGAACAGGCTATCGCGGATGATCGCGTGATGTATGGCGTCACGACTGGATTTGGGCTTTTGAGTACCAAGGTCATTAGCCGTGAAGAAGCGCGTGACCTTCAGCGGAATATTATTCTATCTCATTCGGTGTCGGTTGGCGAGCCTTTTACGGTGGAGCAGGCACGCGCTACAATGCTGATGATTCTGCAAAACCTGGGGCAGGGCTTTAGCGGTGTACGACTTTGCGTGCTAGAGCTGATCAAAGAGCTGCTCAATCGGGGCGTCACGCCCTTTATGCCACGTGAGGGCTCGGTGGGATATCTGGCCCCGGAAGCGCATCTGGCGTTGGTTTTGACGGGCGAGGGGCAGGCTTGGTATGACGGCGCGCTGTTGCCCGGCGCATCGGCGCTGGAAAAAGCGGGACTTTCGCCGGTCTGTCTCGCCGAAAAAGAGGGGCTTGCACTCATTTCCGGCACAACGTCAGTCACGGCGCTTGCTTGTGTGGCGACTTATGATATGATAAAGGCTGTTAAAAGCGCCGATGTCATCGGGGCGGTTTCGCTTGAGGCGCTCAAGGGTGTTATGGCCGCGTTTGACGAAAGGGTCATGTCGGTGCGCCCGCATCCTGAGCAGGCCGCATCGGCCGCCAATGTCAGAAGGTTGCTTGGCGATTCCGAGATTATCCGGCACTATGCGGGCACACGCCTACAGGATGCCCTGTCACTGCGCTGCATTCCGCAGCTGCACGGCGCCGCGCGAAAAACGATTTTCTCGGCGGCCGATACCCTTTCAACCGAGATGAACGCCTGCTGCGATAACCCGATCATCTGGGATAACGGCGATGGCGCCCCCGATGTTATTTCGGCCTGTAACTGCGACTCGGCCTACGTCGGCATTGCGATGGACAGCGCCGCAATCGCTTGCACTATGGTGGCCAAAATGTCCGAGCGCCGCAACAACCGGCTCATTGACGAAAGCATGTCCGGCTTCCCGTCTTTTCTGGTGAAAAATCCCGGCCTCAATTCAGGGCTGATGATTCCGCAGTATACCCAGGCCGGCCTTCTGGGCGACATGCGCATTCTTTCCACGCCGTCGGTGATTGACAATACCCCAACCTGCTGCGGGCAGGAGGATTATGTCGCAATGGGCTATAACGCCTCTAAAAAAGCGGTTGAAGTGGTCAAGAAGCTTGAATATATTCTTGCGATTGAGCTGCTTTCGGGCTATCAGGCTCAAAAGTTTATCCCTGAGACGCTGCGTCGGAGTACGGCGACACAAGCCGTGTTGCAGGAGATTGCCAAATTCGTTCCCGATATGGAGAACGATATCTGGCTGTATCCCCACATTGAGCACCTTCGTGACATGATCCATTCTGGAGCGCTGCTTCAAATTGTAGAGGGTGTATCCTGTAACATTGGTTAATTTAAATTATATACATAAACCGTTCTGTATATAAAGCGAAAGGGAGGTGCGCATGATCGTTTAACGCAATTGGCTCCGTGATTCAAATTAGAAAGGATGAGCATCAATTGAGTAGCAATACTAAAACAGAAGCGTCCAAGCCGAGCGGTTTCTTTAAGGATACCAGTCAAAACATCCGGTGGGAAGTTTTTATTCCGGGATTTATCGTGTTTGCAATTGCAGCGCTGGTTGGCATTGTGAGTAACGAGGCGCTGACAAAATCCTCAATGTCCTTTTTCTATTGGTCACTGGACACCTTTGGGTGGCTTTATCAGTATGTTGTCATGGCCAGCACGATACTCGTCGCCATCATCACCTTTTCAAAGCTCGGCAACATCCGTCTCGGCGGAAAAGACGCTAAGCCGAAGCTCCCCTTCATGACATGGTTCGCGATGACGCTGACCGGCGGTGTTGCAACCGGCATTGTCACCTGGGGTGTTAACGAGCCTCTCATCTATTACGGAAACGTGTGGGGAGAGCTTGACCAACTCGGCATTCAGCCTTTCACACCTGAAGCTGCCCAGTTCGCGATGGGCAGAAGCTTTATGAACTGGACCATTCTGCCTTATGCTATCTATGCGCTTTGCGGCGCGCTTGTCGCTTATCTCTATTATAACAAAAAGCAAAAGTTGAATGTTACGGCAACGCTAAAACCGATTTTTGGCGAACGGGTCACCAAGGGCGCCCTTGCGGCTGTGATTGATACGCTTTCGATGCTCGCGCTCGGAATCGGTATCTGCGGCGGCTTGGCGATGTGCATCACGCTGGTCACGACTGGCTTGAGAACCTATGGCATTCAAGAGACACTGCCGCTCTTTGTCGGAATCGGCGTGGTTATCGTCTGCATCTTCACCTTCTCCTCCTATGTCGGAATGGATAAGGGCCTGAAAGTTCTCGGCAACCTCAACGCCTGGTTTTACTACGCGGTTCTTGCGCTGCTGCTGTTGACCGGCCCCGTGCTTTTCATTCTGCGCAACAGCACGGCGGGCCTTGCGGTTTGGGCCGATAACTTTTTCCTCTGGGGGCTTGATCCCATCGATATCGGCGGCGCGGCGCTGACGCGGTCGTGGACGCTGTTTGACTGGGCTTGCTGGATCGCTTACGCGCCGGTAACCGGCATCTTCCTCGCAATGGTTTCGCGCGGACGTACCATCCGTGAATTTATGATCGTCAACTGGATATTACCTTCTGTATTCGGTTTTATTTGGTTTGGCATTTGGGGCAACAGCGCGCTTTACATGCAGATGACCGGCACAGCCGATCTCGTCGGCGCGTTAAATTCCGGCGGCGCCGTCATGGCGATGTGGGAATTCTTGAAAAACCTGCCTTTCGGACTTGGCA
>DALYYK010000258.1:0-4630 GCA_031983305.1 Candidatus Fimivivens sp.
TCAGGCTTTAAGGGCGCGGCGGCGTCAGCGGCCTTTTCCTCCACGAGCACTTCGGGCTGCGCCGCAGCCCGCTCCTCGGCGGTGGCGGGGGCTGAAAAATCGAGCAGCGGCAGATAGCGCGCCTTGTCAATCGCGTGCAGGAACAGATAGAGTCTCGGGCCGCGCTCTTTATTGAGCAGCAGTTGGTAGACGTTCTTAAAGAACCGCCCCTGCTTTTGCTTGATCTCCTTGTCGTCCCCACTCGGGAACACGGTGCGCGAGACCGAATAGAGGAAGGTATTTAAATCGTCAAGGCTGTCATCCACCGTCGAAAGATGCTCAAACAGCAGCTTAATTTCCTGCTGCTCCTCGTCGGAAAGCGCGTCGTAGATCGCAAAATCGCGGTTATTTCTCAGCTTATAGGCGTTCTCTGGCGAGCACTGCTCGAGCCAGAACTGGGCCAGCGCCAAACGCTCGGCAAATTCCGCGCGCTTATAGGGCGTGCCGATCTTTTCAAACACCGTCTCGAGCGCGTCGAGGTTAAAGTCCACGGTACTGCCCAGCTGCACGAGCTGGCTCATCGGCACGGTGTTGACCGTGTGGCCCGGCACCTCGACATTATACATAATCGCGTTGAGGCGCTCATCGCCCTTGCCCGCGCGGTAGTCGTTGAGCGCCTTATCGAACTCGAAATACTGGCGTAGAATCTCCTCGTCAAAGCAAAAGTCGAAGGCTTTCAGCGGCTCGGTCTTGGAATAAAGCCACAAAATCACCTCGGGCTGGTAGATTTTCAGCAGCGTCTCAGGCGTGAGATTGAGGCCCGACGAGCCGGACATTTTGCCGGTCATGCCTTTAATACCAATAAACTCATAGCCGGTGAAATACGGCGCTTCGTAGTTATAAATCTTATCGGAAATGATGCGGCTGGTCTGATAGCTGCCAGTGGGGGAAGCATGGTCCTTGCCGCCCGGCTCAAAATCGACGCCCTCGGCCTTCCAGCGCATCGGCCAGTCGATCTTCCACGCGAGCTTAGCGCGGTTGCCGTTGACAAAATCGTAGTCGCCCTCGTGGCCGCACTTGCAGGTGAAATGGCCGGTCGTGCAATCCTCCGAAAAGGCGGTAAAGGTCGTCGTATCCTTATCGCATACAGGGCAGTAGACGATGGCGGGGGAATAGGCCTCGCGCTCGCCCTCGACGGCGTCCTGCGTGCGGAAGCTGTCGAGAATATCAAAAATCTCGCCCCGCTGGCGCAGCGCATGGATAATATCCTGATTATAGCGCCCCGAACGGTATTCGGCGGCCTGATAGCGAAAATCAACCTCGATGCCAAACCGCGAAAGCGAGCGCTCAAACTCCTGCTCAAAGTGCTTGGCGTAGCTCTCGCAGTTGCCAAAGGGATCGGGCACGTCGACGTAAGGCTTGCCGATATGCGCACTCCACGTCTCAGGCACGTTTTTGGGCACCTTGCGGAAGCGGTCGTATTCATCCCACGAGAAGAGCAGCTTCGCCTTTTTGCCCGCCTTCTGCAACGCGCGGCAGACAAAATAGCTGGTGGCAATATCTCGGAAATTGCCGATGTGCACCGAGCCCGAGGGGCTGATGCCCGCGGCGCAGACATATTCGGCTTTATCCGGCTTCTTGGCAATAATTTCATTGGCGATTGCTTCTGACCAATGCATAACTTTAGACCATCCCTTTCACTGCACAATAAAAGCAAGCGCGGATTCTCCTAAAATCGATACCGCGCATGCGTATTATACGATTATCCTTAAAATTTTACTATAAAGACCCTTAAAAGTCAAATAGGCGTGCGCCTTTATTCGGCGTCACGGCGGCCTTTTTGGGCGTCGCTCTTGATTTGACCGCGCGTTATGCTATACTTTTATTATTGTTTTGCGCCGTGCGCACAGCTTTTATCAAAGAAAGAGGAGATCTTCGATGCTGTCTTATCAGGCCCTTGGGCTGGAAAACGCCCAAAACCTGCTTAAAAAAGCCTATGAGGGGCATTACGCCGTCGGCGCGTTTAATTTTATCTCTATTGAGCAGCTCAATGGCATTTTTGACGCCTGCGTGCAAAAGCGCTCGCCGGTGATTTTGCTCGGTTCGCCCAAGCTGTGCAAGCAGTTTGAGCCACGCATGCTCGCCCGTATGGCGCAGGCCGGGCGCGAGCGGGTGCTTGAGCAGGGGCTTGATATCCCCACTGTGTTGCATCTGGATCACGGCCTTTGCTACGACCATTGCGTCACCGCCATTCAAAACGGCTTCTCATCGGTCATGATCGACGGCAGTGCGCTGCCCTTTGCCGAAAACGTGGCGCTGACCCGTCAGGTTGTCGAATATGCCCACGCCTACGGCGTGACGGTCGAGGGCGAACTCGGCGTGCTCGACACCGAAAGCAATGCCCAGCGCTATTTTCCGCAGCGGCTGTACACCGACCCCGAGCAGGCGGCCGAGTTTGTTGAAAAAACCGGCGTCGACAGTCTGGCTGTTGCTGTCGGTACCTCGCACGGTATGGTCAAATATCTGCCCAACCCCGACGGCAGCTACCCCGAGCTGCGCTATGACATTCTCGACCGGCTGGAGTCGCTGCTACCAGCATTCCCGATTGTGCTGCACGGCGCTTCCTGCCTGCCGTACAAATACATCGAGATGATCAACCGCTACGGCGGCAAAATCGTGCACGCGGCGGGCATTCCCGAATATCAGATCGCCAATGCCGCGAGGATGGCGGTGTGCATGGTCAACATCGCGTCAGACGGCTGGCTCGCAGCGCTGGCTCTAACCCGGCAGGTGCTGGCCGAAAACCCGACCGCCATCGACGGGCGCATCTATTCGCTGCGGGTACGGCCCGAATTAAAGGAGCTTTATTGCCATAAAATCGACATGCTCGGCAGCGCGGGCAAATGCTGACGCGACGTGAAAAGCACGATAAAGCGCAGGCGGTATCTAACGGCAACCCGCGCTAATTAAAACCTACGGGGTGGTTTGATGAAAAACACGACAAAAGCCTTTATCGCTGTCACCTGTCAGGCTTTGATCGTTGGCTTCTCTTTTCTATTTGTTAAAATCGCACTTAGAAGCGCCGATACCCTCTCGCTGCTCGCGCATCGGTTTACGCTCGCGGCGCTTGGCATCTTTATTTATAACCTATTAAGCCCCAACAAAGTAAAGGTCGGCCTGTCGGCCTGGCGCAACATCGCGCCCTACAGCATCGCTTATCCGATCGCATTCTTTTTGTTCCAAACGCTGGGATTGCAGATGATCTCCTCCTCCGAGGCGGGCATTGTGCACGCCACCGCGCCGGTTTGGACGCTGATCGCCGCCGGAATTCTCTTAAAAGAGCGGGTCGGCGGCGCGCAAAAGCTCTTGATGCTGCTGTCGGTCTCGGGCGTCATTTTCATCAATATCATGAATGGCAGCGTCGGTAAGAACGGCTATCTCGGCTATCTGTTCATTCTGCTGTCGGCCATCTCGTTCGCCGTTTATACGGTCTTGACCCGAAGGCTGTCAAGAAGCTATTCGGTTTTGCCGATCGTCTATGTCATGAGCATCACGGGCTGCGTGGCATTTAACCTGATATCGGTCGCGCGGCATCTTCTAAACGGCAGCCTTGCCGATTATTTTAAGCCGTTTGCCAACCCTGCCTTTGTTTGGGCGATGCTCTATCTCGGCGTGCTCTCGTCGCTCGTGACCGCGCTGCTTTCGACCTATGCGTTGGGCAGACTCGAAGCGAGCAAGGTCGGGCTTTGCAACAACATGTCGGTCGTTGTGACCATGCTGGCCGGGCCGATTTTTTTGCACGAATCGCTTTATTACTACCATTATGTGGGTATGCTGGCTATTCTAATCGGCACAATCGGATTTAATCTGATCAGGCCACGTTTAAGAGATAAAGAGGCGGAAAAATAAGCGAAAAGCCTTCCAATCCGTCACGGAATTGGAAGGCTTTTAAGTACCGGCGCTATGAATCGGCAGATTACAGTCCGCCGTTTTTAAACACCATCATCATTTCGCGCGTCAGGCTTAAATTGTCGGGCGGCAGGTCGATCTGGTCGCGCGTAAACCACTCGGCCACAGCCAATTCGTCGGTTTGCAGCGTCACGGCGGTGTCGCCGTCCACCTCGGCAAAAAATCCGCAGAGCAGTGAGCTTGAAAAGGCCCACGGCTGGCATTTGTAATAGGTGATGTTCTTGACCTTGAGACCGACCTCCTCCGTCACCTCGCGCGCCACCGTCTGCTCAAGCGTCTCGCCGATCTCGGTAAAGCCCGCCACCAGAGCCCAGTTCGCGTAGGGCCGCCCGGCATATTTGGTCATCAGTAGCCGGTCGCCCGAGGTGATCGCCACAATGACGCCGGGGCATATTTTCGGGTACACCATCTGCCCGCAGGAGGCGCATTGGAGCATGCGCTCTTTGCTGCTGGGGGCCAGCGGCCGCCCGCACTTGCCACAGAACTTGTTCTCTTGATACCAGTTGTAAAGCTGCCATGCGACAAAGCCTGCAAAAGCCAGATCGCCGGGCAACGCCGTACGAAACAGCGTAATGTTCTCAAGCCCAAAGCCTTCGGGTACACGGTGGTCGGGCGTACGCAGCAGAAAATAGTCGGTATCGTCAATTGAGAATAAAAAAGTGCAGTCGCCGGGGGCGGCGTC
>DALYYK010000259.1:0-4629 GCA_031983305.1 Candidatus Fimivivens sp.
ATATCGGTGATGGTGACGCCTTTTTCCTGACACAGCAGCTCAATTCTCTTATATAATTCTGACATTTTGCAGTTCGCCCCCTTGTGCAAATGAGCAAATTACGAATTCTCTTAAAAAATCTATTGATTTTTACGATATCTCGTGATAATATAAGCTCATGGATTACGTGATCTTGTATACGATATTTTTCATATTAAGTTTAATATATTACAAGATGCCGTAATTGTCAATGCTACTATTGGGGCTGTTGTTAAAATTTTTGTAACGCCTGTACACATTTGGGGGCAGCGGAAAACACAAAATCACCGACGTGTCAAGCAAGGAGGAGCGCACTTTGACCAACAACACAAAAAAAGATTTCTTGAGCCGATATGGCAACAACGAGCGCGAAATTAAGCGCCTTGAAGAGGATATGGCCTGCTGGCAATCGCGAGCCGAAAGGGTCACGACCAGTTACAGTCTGGCGCCGGGACACGGCGACGGCGACAGAATTCAGACGGCGGTAGAGAATATCGTCGAGGTACAGGCCATGTTGTACGACCGGCTCATCGATGCCGCGGAGCTGCGCAGGAGCATTCAGTCCGCCATCGACACGGTCGAGGACGAACGACTGCGAACGCTGCTTGAATACCGCTACATAGACGGGCACAAGTGGGAAAGCATTGCCGAAGAGCTGAATGTCGATTTTAGGCATACGCTGCGGCTGCACTGCCGTGCCTTGACCCAGATGAAAATATAGCTGCGCCATGTGTCCGCCCCCTGTATGTTCATTTTTGATAATATAAACGCGGTCTGAGAATTTAAGCTTTTTAAGCATAGCAGCCCACACGCCGGTAAAAACTATTGGTAATTAAACTCTAGGGAGGCGTTGGTATGCAGCTAAACACGCAGGACTATCTCAAAAAGGCGTTGCTTGACACGCAGGAGCGCGTGCGGGATTTTATGATGTATTCCGAAAAGGCAAAGGACGAGAACATCCAGAGCTTTTTCAGGCAATACGCGGAATCCGAAGCGCACCAGGCGGCGCAGATGCAGCAATATATCGATCATCTTCAATAGGGCCGAATGGTAAGAAAGCGTCCCCGATGAATTCGGGGACGCTTTCTCTATGAAGACGACGGCAGATTTCAACTCTTTTTTCTGAAATAAAGTTTCAAAAAAATTGTTATTTTTGTAGCTTTATGATACAATAGCTGCAAGAAGAGGTGAGTTGGTTGCTTTATGCGTCATGCTTAACAAATATTCAAGCCAAAATGCCCATGCTGACCGAAACCGAAAAAAAGGTTGCGGCCTATATATTAGAGAACCAGCGAAAAACGCTCGAATATACCGTTTCGGAGCTGGCGGAACAATCGGGTGTCAGCGACGCCACCATTATACGTTTCTGCAAAAAAATAGGCTATGACGGGTATCAGGAATTCAAAATCAGCCTGGCGCAGGATACCCTTCTCCCCTATAAACAGCTTTATTACGATCTCGAAAAAGGCGATTCGATCTCTGAAATTATCGAAAAGGTTATCTCGGCCGAGATAGAGGTGCTGCAAGAAACGCAGAATACCCTCAACGACGCATTGATCCAAAAGGCGGCGGAGACGATTTTAAAAGCGAACCGGTGCGTTGTGGTCGGCAGCGGCGGCAGCACGCTGATTGGGCAGGATTTTATGCACAAGCTGCTTAAAATCGGCATCCGCTGCGCGGTTCCGACCGACGCCGATATTCAGGCAATGGAAGCCTCGCTGATGCTGCCGGGCGACGTCTTGATCGGAATATCCCATTCGGGGGCAAACAAGAATGTCATTGAATGTATGAAGATCGCCCGTGAAAACGGCGTCACGATTATCGGCTTGACCTCGTCTCACAAGGCCCCGATACAAAAGCAGAGTGACATTTTAATTGTCGCCCCTTCCAAGCGGACCGTGTTCCATTCTGAGTCGGCCACCGCCCGCATCGCCCAGCTGGCCGTGCTTGATGTGCTGGTCGCCGCCATTTCGCTGGCCGATTACGAAAAGGCCTACGGCGCCATACAAAAAACAAGAGCGGCAACAGCCAACCGGAAATTTTAAATTATAAAAAGTGGATATACTTTTATCGGTGAAAGATTATTTTTAAAATAATCTTTCACTTTCTTTTAGCTAAAATAGCCTTAATTAGAAAAAATATTTCAACATTGTGCTGAAAAGCATCGCCGGTATATTGAAATAAAATTTCACAGATGTATAATGAAGCCTGTAATAATATTTAGCTTGAGGAGATGGATACCTTGCGAGCAGTTGTATTGAACGGGCCGAATGATTTTTCCGCGCAGCAGATAGAAAAACCTTCGATCTCAGAAAATGAACTATTAGTAGAAATGAAAAAAGCCGCCATCTGCGGGACGGATATGCGCATCTTAGAGGGCAAAAAGACCAAGGGTATTCGCTATCCTTCGGTTATCGGCCACGAGATTTGCGGCGTTATTGCCGAGGTAGGGGCCAACGTGCAGGGCTATAAGGCAGGCGAGCGCGTCGCCATCGCCAACGTCATCCCCTGCGGGCATTGCAGCAGCTGTCTTTCGGGGCGCGAAAATGCCTGCCTCAACCGCAAGGCCCTTGCGTACGAATATGACGGCGGCTTTGCCGAATATGTGCGCATTCCTGAAAATTGCATTCAGGCGGGCAATGTGGTCAAGCTGCCCGACGACGTGTCGTTTACGGCGGGCGCACTGATTGAGCCGCTTGCGTGCTGCATCCGCGGCATGAGAAACGCGGGCACCGGCTTTGGCGACACCGTTCTGGTCGTGGGTGCTGGCCCCATCGGGCTGATGCATCTTCAGCTTTCTAAAATAGCGGGCGCGCGCAAGGTCATTGTCAGCGAGCCCAACGCGTTCCGCCGCGAAAAGGCACAGCAGCTCGGCGCCGACCTTGTCGTCGACCCAACGGCGGAAAAGCTTGACGAGATTATTATTCGCGAGACCGACGGCCTCGGTGTCGACGTCATCATTCTGGCGATCGGCGTTCCCGCCATCGTCAACTCGACGATCAAGCTCTGCAAAAAGGGCGGCACCGTTTGCCTGTTCGCGGGCTTCTCGGGCACCGGCGAGTGCACGATTGAGGCGAACGTGATTCACTACGGCGAGATCAACGTCTGCGGCTCGACGGCATATAAGCGGGCCGATTATCTGGCGGCGGCTGAGATGGTCAAGCGCAAGAGAATCGACCTTGACGCCATCGCCACCCACAGCTTTAAGATTGAGGAATTTCAGAGCGCCTATGAACTTTCTAAGAGCGGTCAAGGCCTGAAAATCATCATTGAACCCTAAGGAATAGAGAGGAAGATTTTTTATGGCAATGTTAGGCAAGCAAATCAGAATGAGCCGGTTGGTCAACCCCAAGAGCGACAAGATGATGGCGATCACCGTCGACCACGCCATCTCGAGAGGCATTGCGCCGATGACCGGTCTTCAGCCCATTCAGAAAACCATCGACGCCATTGTGGCGGGCAAACCCGACGCCATGACCATGACCAAGGGCATTGCGGAGCACTGCATGTGGGATAACGCGGGTAAGGTGTCGATTCTGCTCAAGTGCTCGAGCTATTCGCCAGTGCACTCCACCCGGGACGTCGCGTTCGGCACGGTGGATGAAGCAATCCGCATGGGCGCCGACGCCGTTTCGATCGGCGCCATGACGCTGGGCGATTATCAGGACGTGCAGTTTGCCGAGATCGGCCGCTTTTCTGAGGAGTGTATGGCCAAGGGCATGCCGCTGATCGGCCACATCTACCCCAAGGGCGAGAGCGTGCCCGCCGACAAGCGCACCGCGTGGGAGAATATTGCGTACTCCTGCCGCGCGGCGGCCGAGCTGGGGATCGACATTATCAAGACGACCTACACCGGCGACCCCGACAGCATGGCCCGCGTGGTCGACTGCTGCCCGGCGCGCGTCGTCATTCAGGGCGGCGACGCCTGCAACACGCTCGACGACTATCTGACCATGACCCGCGAGGCGATGGACTGCGGCGTCGGCGGCGTGACGATGGGGCGCTTTGTCTGGGACTATCAGGATATCACGGCGCTGGTTGTCGCGCTGCGCTATATCATCCACGAGGGCTACAGCGTCAAGGAGGCCAAGCAGCTTCTCGCGCAGCTTGAAAACGACAGAAATTACGATAAATTCTAACGATCAGGCGGTGAAGAATTTTGGCTCGTTACCTGCTGGGAATCGATATCGGCACAGGCAGTGTCAAGGTGGCGCTTTTAAATGAGGACGCCAAGGTCTTGGCGCTGGCGGCCAGAGAGTACGGCATCATCCGCCCCCACCCCGGCTATGAACAGATTGACCGCCACGATTTATGGGACAAATTTATCGAGGCGCTGACCGAAGCGATCGGTCAATCAGCCGCCGACCTCAAGCAAATCGCCGGCATCGGCATTTCGTGCCTGTGCCCCGGACTGACGGCCTTTTCATCCGATGGTGAGGTTCTGCTCGACCCCATTCTCTATACCGACCGAAGAAGCATTGCCGAGGCCGATTATATCAAGGCGACCATCGGGCCCGAGCGGCTGTTTTCGATCACGGCCAATTCGGCCATGGCGGGCGCGATCTCCGGCACTTCAATGCTCTGGGTCAAGAACCATCAGCATTGAAGTGC
>DALYYK010000260.1:0-1535 GCA_031983305.1 Candidatus Fimivivens sp.
CGTCATATTCGGCGGTGATGACCCGCCCTTCGTTATCGGGCAGCGCGCCGGGGCCATAGGTAATCGCCAGGGGCGCTTTGCGCGAAAACACCGCCGTACCGGAATAACCCTTTTTCTCGGCGTAGTTCCAATACGCATGCCAACCGTTGAGGTCCAGATCCTCAGGGGGCTGCTGGAGCTTGGTTTCTTGCAGGCAGAATACATCCGCGCCGCTGTTTTCTAAAAAGTCGCCAAAGCCCTTTTGCAGGCAGGCTCGCAGACCGTTGACGTTCCAGGATATAAGCAGCATAAAAAAACACCTCCGTGGGTTAAGAATAAGTTCATCTTACCACAGACCCCGCCAGAATGTCCACAAGTCAGGCGGATACGCGCAAACAATGGTGCGATATTGCCCATATACGCGGTGCATACCGACAAAAACTCCCATATTTTTTATTGATAAGCATGACAAACGCCGCAAAACCGTGTTAGAATAATAGAAATAATTTACTTTTTAGAAAAAATATTACTAATTATAAAAGGGGGGGAAAGTAAGCTTGTTGATATTTTATCTCTCAGCCATCGAAGCGCCGGAACAAAAGTCAAAATTCGAGCAGTTGTATTATCGCTATAAAAACTTGATATTTTATATTGCCAAGCATATTTTAATCGACGATTTTCTCGCCGAAGATGCCGTGCATGAGACTTTTTTGCGCATTTTAAAAAATTTAGACAAAATTGATGACGCCGACTGTCACAAAGCAAAGGCCTTCATCGTTATAGTGGCCGAGAACATCGCCATCGATATTTATCGCAAGCATAAAAGAACGGCGGCCGCCGCGCTCGACATACTGGAATTCAAACCGGCTTACCCCTGCTTTGGCCCCGAGCTTTTAGAGAACAGTGTCGAAAGAGCGATTGATGCGCTGCCCGCGAGCTATGCGGCAGCGCTTAAAATGAAATATCTGCTGGATCTTGATTATCCTGAAATAGCCCGGATTCTGAATATTTCCGAAGAAAATGCGCGGCAGCGCGTTGCCCGCGGAAAAAAGAGGCTCGCAGCGCTTTTGGCGGAGGAGGAGAATTTGCTTGATTCACCATGATTTAACCGACGCGTTTCTGGCGGCGCATATCGGCGCGTTTGAAGCGAAAAGACTCGCCGCCCTTGACGAGAAAAAACTGGCGGTGCATCTCTTCTCACCCGCTTTTGAAGAGAAAATGGCCGGGCTAATCCAGCAGGCAAAGAGGCGGTATATCACTGTGTTCGGCGTTCGCGTGCGCCGGCTGGTCGCGGTGTGCGCGCTGCTTGCGCTGCTTTTGACCGGCTGCGCGGCGGTGCGGCTGATCGGCAATATTTTGATCGAACGGCACCGGGAATATTCCAGATTCTCCTTCCCCGCGGTGACCGAGGAGATGCGCCTGCAGGAATTCGTCTTTGTCACCCCGCCGGTTCCCAAAGGCTTTGAGGTCGTTGACAGCACACAGATGCACGCGATGCAGATCATGCGCTATGAGGACGGCAACGGCGCTTATATCAACTTTTTTCAGGGCGATAT
>DALYYK010000260.1:1545-4605 GCA_031983305.1 Candidatus Fimivivens sp.
TCAAAACCCATCCGATTATCATCAACGGCCACAAGGGCGTCACCCATACCAAGGATGGCTATCATTACATCATGTGGGTCGACGGTATTAATAGCTTTGAATTTTCAGGCAAGTGCGATTTTGAATTTTTAAAAAGCGTAGCGGAAAGTCTCAAATAGTGAGGGGTGAAGACAGGTGGTAGGACAGTATACAGAAAGCGCGGCGCTGGCAGCGGAAAAATTGTTCCGCTGCGCCTGCCTGATCACCGGCGACGCGCCCCGCGCCGAGCGGTTGGTGCTTGATGCGCTGCAAAAAGCAAGCGTGCCACAGCCCATTTGCCCGGATGCGCACACCCTTGAAATCGCCCTGTATAAGCAGCTTATCAAAGGCTGCTTGTGCACGGGTGCCAGCGACTCCGCCGGGCCATCTGATACCGCCTTAGAACTGGCGCCGCTCGACAGGCTCGAAAGAGCCGCCGTCGTCCTGCGCCACTTTTCAGGCTTTGATGAGATGATTGCCGCCGAAATACTGAATATGCCAGCGTCTTTCTACATACGGCTGCTCAAAAAGTCGGTCGATAAGCTCGCGTGTGTATATAATGAGCACCTGGCGCTATAAGTCTTGGGCGTTAAGCACGATGCAACCCGAAACAGCGCACGCGGTTGTGGCAACCCTTTTACTTATTTCTCGCCTAAAAGCAAAACGCTATAAATCAACGTGCGCAGGCTATGCGTTTTACACCGTAAACCCGTTGAGGATAACGGCATACCCGAGCGCACAAAACAACTTTGAACCGCATGGTGGCCAGTCTTTTCTGAGCCAATGCGGTTTTGTTTTAGTCAAAATAAAGAGAGGCTGCCCCCTCGGACTTACTACCGTGAACCGGGCGCGCCGCTCAAGCGCCCGACGCGATGCGCTGACTCCCGCAAGGGATAACAGGTATAAGGTCCTTAAAACTTTTGATATCAATTCTCATTTTAGTCAATATAAACGTCAAATCAAAGTTTATTAAGCTATTTTATATTGACATAGTTTAAATTTTATTCTATTATTAGTAGAGATTCCTATTTATTTCCCGATCATTACTGCCGACAGGCTGCACAGGAGGTTGCATGAAGAATCAAAAGCAGGTATTCGGCTATTTTGAAATAGCCTTTGATGCGATATACCTGTGCGCGATGTTCACCACAGGTCTCTATAGCCTTTTGAAGGCCCAAAGCAAGCCGCAGCTTCTCGTGGGCATCATGACGCTGGTGCTGGCGGGCGGCGATGCCTTTCATCTGCTGCCCCGCATGCTGGCGGTACTCACCCAAAAAGAAGAGGCGCTGCGGGCAGCGCTAGGCTTTGGAAAGCTGGTTGCCTCCATCTCGATGACCATTTTCTACGTTTTGCTCTGGCAGATCGGGCGACTGCTGTTTCTACCCGAGAGCACGGCGTTATGGGCCGGTATTATATACGCCCTAGCCGCGCTGCGCGTGCTGCTGTCGCTATTGCCCCAGAACCGATGGGCCGACCGCAGTCCACCCGCGAACTGGGGCCTCTATCGCAATCTCCCGTTTTTTCTGCTGGGGGCCGTCGTGGCGGCATTTTTCTGGCTGCATCGGAGCGCCCTCCCCTCGCTCTATTGGATGTGGCTTAGCATTGTGTTAAGCTTCGCGTTTTATCTGCCCGTCGTGCTGTGGGTCAACCGTTTGCCGAAGCTGGGCATGCTGATGTTCCCGAAAACCTGCGCCTATGTCTGGATGATTCTGATGTGTCTGCCGCTATAATTGCTTTCTCAGCCAATCGCATTGGCAAATATAAAACTGATCAGAAAGGAGCATTCAAATGGACGAATACAAGAAGCTTACAAACGAGGTTGGCGCGCCGGTAGCCGATAATGAGAACGCCATCACCGCCGGCCCCCGAGGCCCTGTTGTCATGCAGGATGTGTGGCTCATGGAAAAAATGGCGCACTTTAACCGAGAGGTCATCCCTGAGCGGCGCATGCACGCCAAAGGCTGGGGCGCCTATGGCAAACTCACCGTTACCCACGACATCTCCAAGTATACCAAGGCGAAGGTGCTGCAACCGGGGGCTGTCACCGATCTGTTCCTGCGCTTTTCGACCGTCGCGGGCGAACGCGGCGCAGCCGACTGCGAGCGCGACATCCGCGGTGTGGCCGTCAAGTTCTACACCGAGGAGGGCAACTGGGATCTGGTAGGCAACAACACCCCGACCTTCTTCATCCGCGACGTACATAATTTCTCCGACTTAAACCGTGCCGTCAAGCGCGACCCGCGCACCGGCCGCCGCTCGGCCCAAAATAACTGGGATTTCTGGACGCTGCTGCCCGAATGCTTCCACCAGATCACCGTCGTCATGTCCGACCGGGGCATCCCCGCGTCGTTCCGTCACATGCATTTCTTTGGCGAGCACACCTTCTCGTTCTACAACGAAAAGAACGAGCGGGTCTGGTGTAAGTTCCACTTTAAGACCAAGCAGGGCATTAAAAACCTCTCGAACGAGGAAGCGGCCAAGATCAACGGCATGGATCGCGAGTATCACGGCAAGGATCTCTACGAGGCCATCGAGGCGGGCGACTTCCCGAAGTGGACAATGTATGTGCAGATCATGACCGAGGAGCAGGCGAAAACCCATTACGAAAACCCCTTCGATATCACCAAGATCTGGCGTCACGCCGAATATCCCCTCATCGAGGTTGGCGAGCTGGAGCTCAACCGCAACCCCGAAAACTACTTTGCCGAGGTCGAGCAGGCCGCCTTTACCCCCGCGCATGTGGTGCCCGGCATCGGCTTTAGCCCTGACCGTTTCCTTCAGGGCCGTCTGTTCTCCTATGGCGACGCCCAGCGTTACCGCTTAGGGGTCAACCACAACCATATTCCGGTCAACCGCGCCAAGGTAGAGGTGAATGAATATCACCGCGACGGCGCGATGCGCGTGGATGGCAACTACGGCGGCGCGCCCGCCTACACCCCCAACAGCTACGGCGTATGGACCGCCCAGCCCGAGGTGATGGAGCCCCCGCTCGACCTTGAGGGCGCGATGTACCGCTATGATCCGAAGGATGACCCCACCGAC
>DALYYK010000261.1:0-4595 GCA_031983305.1 Candidatus Fimivivens sp.
CGGAGAGGGCGCTGTTTTGATACATTTAAAGATCGGTGATACTGATAAGGTCAATATCGGCCATCCGCTTTTTCGAAAGCAGGCAATCGGCCAGCGCGTTGGCGGTATCCAGCGCCGTCAGGCAGACAATCGAATGATCCACCGCGCGGCGGCGCAGCTGCACCGACTGGCTGGTCTTGGGATTCGCGCCCCCCTTAGAGGTTGAGATCACATACTGAATCTTGCCCGAGTCAATCAGGTCGATGACGTTGGGCGAGGGTTCCTGCATCGGGCGCACCGAGTTGGTCGCCACCATCTCGCGGTTGAGCGCCAGCGCGGTACCCGGCGTCGCATAGAGCTCAAAGCCGAGCTTCTCAAACTTTTCAGCAATCTTGGTGATCTCGGGCTTGTCGGTATCCCGCACCGAGATCAGTACGCCGCCGCGCTCCTCGAGCTTATAGCCTGCCGCGACAAGGCCCTTCAAAAGCGCTTCTTCAAAGGTCTTGGCGATGCCCAACACCTCGCCGGTCGATTTCATCTCCGGGCCGAGCTGCACATCGACGCCGCGCAGCTTCTCAAAGCTGAACACCGGCACCTTGACCGCCATATAAGGCGCGTCAGGGTAGAGTCCCGTGCCAAAGCCCAGCTCCTCGAGCTTGGCCCCCAGCATAATCTTGGTCGCGAGATCGACCATCGGCACACCGGTCACCTTGCTAATATACGGCACGGTGCGCGACGATCTCGGGTTTACCTCGATGACATAAACCTCGTCATTATACACAACGTACTGGATATTGACCATGCCGATGACCTTGAGAGCGCGCGCCAGCTTGGCGGTGTAATCGACAATGATCTCCTTGATGCGCGGGGAGAGGGTACGGCAGGGGTAAACCGAAATCGAGTCGCCCGAATGGACGCCCGCACGCTCGACATGCTCCATGATGCCTGGAATCAGATAATCGTCGCCGTCGCAGATGGCGTCGACCTCAACCTCGGTGCCCATCATATATTTGTCGACCAGCACGGGGTTTTCAAGCATCGTGGCAGTGATAATGCCCATATATTCGATCACCCGCTCGGTGTTGTGCGCAATGACCATGTTCTGGCCGCCCAGCACGTAGGAGGGACGCAGCAGCACGGGGTATCCCAGGCCCTCCGCCGCCTTGACCGCTTCTTCAGTCGTCATGACGGTGTGGCCCTGCGGACGCGGAATCTGGCATTCTTCAAGAATCTCGTCAAAGCGCTCGCGGTCCTCGGCGGCGTCCACCGAGTCGGCGCAGGTTCCGAGAATGTGCACACCCTTCTTGGCCAGATAGCCGGTCAGCTTAATCGCGGTCTGTCCGCCGAATTGTACGACGACGCCGTAAGGTTTTTCAGTTTCGAGAATGCTGTCGACGCTCTCGGGGGTCAGCGGATCAAAATAAAGTCGGTCACCGGTGTCAAAATCAGTCGAGACCGTCTCTGGGTTGTTGTTGACGATAATCGCCTCGCAGCCCGCTTCTTTCAGCGCCCAGACGCAGTGCACCGAGCAATAGTCAAACTCAATGCCCTGACCGATGCGGATAGGCCCTGAGCCAAACACGATAACCTTTTTCTTGTCGCTCTTGTGGTGCGCAATAAACTCGGCCGCCTCATTCTGCTCGTCGTAGGTCGAGTAGAAATAGGGCGTCTCTGCGGGGAACTCAGCCGCGCAGGTGTCGACCATCTTATAGCTCGCAAAGCGGTGGAAGGGCGCGGGATCCACGCCGCTCATCTTCTGGATCGTGCTGTCCAAGAAGCCAAACTTTTTGGCGCGCAGATAGATGATCTCGTCAAGCTTGCCCTGCTCGAGAATCTGCTGCATCTGGGCAAGGTTCAGGAATTTATACAGGAACCAACGGTCGATGCGGGTGATGCGGAAGATCTCCTCAACATCCTCAATGCCGCGGTAAAGCGCCTCGTAGATCGCGAACAGGCGCATATCGTCGCAGGTCTGTACGCGCGTCATAATCTGCTCGTCGCTCTCTTTTGCCAGCAACGACGAGCGCATCGAGTCGAGCTTTAATTCCACCGACTGCGCGGCCTTCATGATCGCCTGCTCAAAGCTGGTGCCGATGCTCATGACCTCTCCGGTCGCCTTCATCTGGGTGCCGAGCTTCTTTTCACCGTAGATGAACTTATCAAACGGCCAGCGCGGGTATTTGACGACAACGTAGTCAAGCGCCGGTTCAAAGCAGGCGTAGGTGCGTCCGGTGACAGCGTTGATAATCTCGTTGAGGTTGTAGCCGATCGCGATTTTGGTCGCAACCTTGGCAATCGGGTAGCCGGTCGCCTTGGAGGCAAGCGCCGAAGAGCGCGACACGCGGGGGTTAACCTCGATAACCGCGTATTCAAAGCTGTCGGGGTTTAGCGCAAACTGGCAGTTGCAACCGCCCTCGACGCCGAGCGCATCGACAATTTGCAGCGACGCGGTGCGCAGCATCTGATATTCCTTGTCAGCCAGCGTCACCGCCGGGGCGATGACGACCGAGTCGCCGGTGTGCACGCCGACCGGGTCGACGTTTTCCATCGAACAGACGGTAATCAGGTTGCCCTTTGAGTCGCGGATGACCTCGAACTCAATCTCCTTCCAGCCCGCGACGCAGCGCTCGACGAGAATTTGATGGATTGGCGAGTGGCGCAAACCGCTGGCAGCGATCTCGCGCAGATCGGCAATGTCGCTCGCAATGCCGCCGCCGGTGCCGCCGAGCGTAAAGGCCGGGCGCACGATGACCGGGTAACCGATCTCGTCGGCAAAGCCCAGCGCGTCGTCAATATCGGTCACGACCTTCGAGGGGATGCAGGGCTGGCCAATCGACTGCATCGTATCCTTAAACATCTGGCGGTCCTCGGCCTTGTCGATCGTCTCGGGCTTGGCGCCAAGCAGCTTGACATTATGGCTGTCTAAAAAGCCGTCCTTGGCCAGCTGCATCGACAGGTTCAGACCGGTTTGTCCCCCCAGCGTTGAGAGCACGCTGTCCGGCTTTTCGATCTCAATAACCCGCTTGATCGTCTCAAGCGTCAGCGGCTCGATATAGATGCGGTCGGCCATCCGCTTGTCAGTCATAATGGTGGCGGGGTTGGAGTTGATCAGCACCACCTCTAGACCCTCTTCTTTAAGGGCGCGGCAAGCTTGCGTGCCGGCGTAATCAAACTCGGCGGCCTGTCCGATGACAATGGGGCCGGAGCCGATCATCAAAACCTTTTTTATATCCTTGCGCAGCGGCATAATTACTTGCCCTCCTTCGAGACGTCGATCATGGCGGTAAATTTATCAAACAGGTAGGATGTGTCGGCAGGTCCCGCGCAGGCCTCGGGGTGGAACTGCACCGTAAAGACCGGCGCGTTGAGATAGAGAACCCCCTCGCAGGTGCGGTCGTTGGCGTTGACATGGCTGACCTTCGCGATTTTAGGATCAAGCGAGTCGCCAAGCACCTCGTAGCCGTGGTTCTGGGTCGTGACGTAGGTGCGGTCGGTCTCAAGTTCGACAACCGGCTGGTTGCCGCCGCGGTGGCCGTAGCCCATCTTGATGGTTTTGCCGCCCATCGCCAGCGCCATGAGCTGGTGCCCAAGACAGACGCCCATAACCGGCAGCCCCATCTTGACAATCCCGCGCAGGTTTTCGATGACCTCAACATTCTCAGCCGGGTCGCCGGGGCCATTTGAAAGCAGCACGCCGTCCACGCCGAGCTCTTTAAGCTGCGCGGCGGTGGTACGCGCCGGAACAACCGCGACATCGCAGCCGCGCGCGCGCAGGCTCTCGCGGATATTGCGCTTATAGCCAAAATCGAAAAGCGCGACGCGGTGCTTGCGGTGCCCGTGTGCCGGATAAATTCTGGTCGCGGCGGCGGTGACCGAGTCGACCGCCTGAGTGACGGCATAGTTTTTGATTTCGGCCAGCAGCTTGTCCCGGCCCAATTCTTCAATCGGCACCGTCGTAATCACGCCGTTCATCACGCCGTGCTCGCGCAGGCGGCGGGTGAGCGCGCGGGTGTCGATATCAAACAGGCCGATCGTATTGTGTTTCTTTAAATAGAGGTCAATGCGCTCCTTCGCGCGGAAGTTCGAGGGCGAATCGCACCACTCGCGCACGATATAGCCCTTCATATAAATGCCGTCCGATTCGACGTCGTCGTCATTCGTGCCGTAATTGCCGATCAGCGGAAAGGTCTGCACCGCGATCTGGCCGTAGTAGCTCGGGTCGGTCAGCGTCTCCTGACAGCCCGTCATACCGGTGGTGAAAACCACCTCACCGATGGCAGTTCCGGTTGCGCCAAACGACCTGCCCTCAAATACCGTTCCGTCAGCCAGCATCAGCCACGCCCGGTCTGCGTTATAAATTGACATGGGACTCCTCCTATTCAAGCGGGGTTTGTATTCATATTCTCTGCATTAAATGTATAAAACAGATAAATTTGATTCGTTCTTTCTTAGCATTATAACCTAACTATAGTCCAATGTAAAGTAGCTAAAAGCATTTCCAGAAGGGTTTTTATACGTTTATCTCCTGCCGCTTTTACGTAGCGCGCCCTTATATTTTGCACTAAAAAAAGGAACGACAACGCGTTCCTTTTTATGAATAAATATTCAAATTATTA
>DALYYK010000262.1:0-4592 GCA_031983305.1 Candidatus Fimivivens sp.
TTTCGGCCTCGAGCACCTCGCCGATACGCTTGACCGATGACATGGCGCGCGGCAGCATGACAAAGACCATCGAAATCATCATAATCGACATCAGAATCTGGGTGATATACTGCACCATCGCCATGATGTCGCCGACAAGGATGCTGCCCTGCACCGCCTGAATAGCGCCGAACCAAACAATCGCCACCGTGGCGGCCGCCATCACCATATTCGCTGCGGGGAACATCAGCGCCATTGTGCGGTTCATCTTGATCGACGCATCGGTCAAATCGCGGCTCGCCTTGTCGAAGCGCTGTTTTTCATAGTCGGCGTTATCAAAGGCACGAATAACCCGAACACCGGTCAGCTTTTCGCGCATGACCAACGTGACCTGATCGAGGCGCTGCTGCATCGCGGTCGAAAGCGGCATGCCCCGGCGCGCGATGCCGGTGACCATCAGGAAAAGCGCGGGCAGCATCAGCAGCAGCACCATCGAGAGGGTCGGACTCTTGAGATAGGCAAGCGTCACACCGCCGAGAATCATAATCGGCGCGCGCAGCACCAGCCGCAGCAGCACGTAGATGTAGTTTTGCACCTGCGTGACATCGTTGGTCGAGCGCGTGATCAGCGAGGCGGTGCCAAAGCGGTCGATCTCGGGCAGCGAAAAGCCTTCGATCTTGTCAAAGACCTGACGCCGGAGTGCGCGGCTGACACCCGCAGAAATTTTGGCGCTGAAATAGCTGTTTAAAAGTGTGCCGCTGATGCTGACCACCGCCAGCAACAGCATGACACTGCCCAGTTTGAGTACAAGCGCGGTGTCGTTGTAGTACAAGCCCTGATTGATCAGCTCCGCCAGCAAAAAGGGCATTCCCAACTCGGTGAGCGCTGCGAGTACCATCGTTATGACGGCGTAGGTGCATTCGAGATAGAAGGCCTTAAGATGTGTCATAATATTGCTCATAAAAATGTCTCTCCGCTGTTATCGATTTGATTTTGCAGATTTGCTTCGAGTTTATGCAAAATGCGCAAAAGATCCGCCATTTCCTGCTGATCAAGATTGCCGATCAGCTGGTCAAACAGCCGCTTATCGCGATTGATCTGCTTGACGCGAAACGCACGGCATTTGTCGGTAATCTCCACCAGATATCGGCGTCCGTCACCTGAATCGATGCGGCACTGCACAAGGCCCTGCGCCTCAAGCTCCCGTAGAATCGGCGTGAGTGAAGGGCGGGTAATGCCCATCCGCTTGCTGATCTCGGCGGGGTGCAGCGCCTGCCCCTCAGCCCGTTCGAGCGTCCAAAGCACGCCAAACTCGCCCGGTGTCAGCCCGTTATGGCGGCGCACCTGCGAAAAATGTCGGCAAATTCTGAAAAAAATGTGGTAGAGATACGACCGCTGCTCCTGCATGCTATCATTCCCACTCCTTTGCGCGAAAATTGGTTAGTTAGTTATACGAATTATTTTAATCCTAATCGGAGCAATGCTTCTGTCTTTAACGATGAAGCTTTTGTGAACATTTTTGATATAGTCAGACGCTTAAAATCGGTGCAGGGCTGACACGGATATTTAATGTCTTGCAAGGCCAAAGAGCAACGACGCGCAGGGCCCAAAACAACTCGCTAAGCCAATCTGGTTAGCGGCTGTTCGACGCTAGATATGCGCCACTCGCGTTCGATAAGCGGATAAAAGGGCCTGCTGTCCGCAAATTCAGACAGCAGGCATTCTTAACATTATTAATTTTTACACAAACCTTTGACGGGTCTAATCGTTCATACATTCTGGGAATTAATATTTTAGCTCTCCGGTGCGCGCAAAGCTGTCGAGCGAATAGGCGGTTATCCGCGCGGGGGAGACGGTATAAAGCGTGTTGCCGACATAAATACCGCGCTGAATCGTATTGCCCGAGTCATAGCGCATAAAGCCGGAAGCCGCGCCGTCCCCCTCGTTGGGCAGTGTGCCCGCAATCTCAAAGCCGTCGGCCTTGATCTTAATGACGAGATAACCGGCAAAGCTGACCTGCTGCGCGCCTGACCAGGGGTCCTGCGGCGTCGCGCCCTGCGTGGTATAAATGGTGGCCGGAAAGCCGATTAGCTGATGTTCGGGATAATACATAAACGCCTTGTGGTTTTGCAGAACCTCCGACGTGCTGCCCATATTGCCGAGCAGATAGCTGGCCTTCTCCTTGGGGTTGGCTGGGTTCGAGACATCAAAGAGCGTCAGCTTTAACCCGTCCTGCACCACGCCGCCGTATGGGGTCACAACGGTGTTTACACCAAGACCCAGCAGCGTATTTTTGTCGATCGGGTGCAGATATTCCGAAAAGCCGGGCAGCTTTAATTGGCCTTTAACCTGCGGCTTTGCGGGGTTTGAAAGATCGATGACAAACAGCGGGTCGGTCTCGCGGAAGGTGACGACATAAGCGGTTTCACCAACATAACGCACCGAATAGATGCGTTCGCCCTCGGCGAGATTCTCAACCGAACCGACCGGTTGCAGCAACCCGTTGAGCACATAAAGGTTATTGACTGTCTTGTTGTCGTCATTATACGCGGTGGTGGCGATGCGCAGGTTGCCGCCGTGCTCATCGAGCGAGAACTGATTGTCTATGTACCCCGCAACCTTGCCGCTCGCGAGATACTTCAGACTGCCGCTCGTCACCGAAAAACGCGTGATGCCGGTGGCGCGCGTGTATCGGTTCTGGCTGTCGGTGCTTGTGACGGTGGCAGTCAGATAGAGGCTGTTCTGGTTCATCATAATCTGATCGGCCATGCCCAGCACCGCCTTGGTGTCCGCTGCCTGAGACGAAACATTAAGCGCCGTCACAACGGCGTAATTTAAATTTTCAAGATAGGGTGGGATAATGATATCCTCCGACGGCAGTATGGCCGCCTTCTCTTTGGCCCCCGCCACCGGCAGATAGTAATACACCGGGTCGGCCCCGGTCGCAATGTCGCCGCTGACCGTTTTATTGGTCACAAGATACAACGTGTCTTTGCTCAGCCGCGAAGAGACATAACGGCCGTCCTGTCGGTAAACGCCGATCTCCTTAGGTCTCGTATGGTCACTGACGTCAAATGTGACCGCCTCGGTCATAACAATCCTGTTGGCGCGGCGGCCTGGGCCGACGCGGTAATATTCCGGCACAATCATGTCGGAGGCGGCTTGATCGGCAGCGCTTTGAGCGTCGCTGGATGCGCGGTTGCCCACATAATCAGACAGGGTCTGATCGAGGGGCGCCAGCAGCGTCTCGGCCTCTTTTTCGGGCACCGACTGCACGACAACGAGCCGGTTGCCGGTCAGATATAATTGGGCATCGGCATATTCGGGCAGCAGGATGGTCGACAGCAGTTTAAGCCCATTCACAGTTGAAATGGCGATCTGCGCGCCGCCCGTTGCGCTGTCAAAGCGGTATTGATAAATATAGACGCCGTCGGTTTTGACTATATCGGCCTCGTCGACGCCCTCAATCTGAACGTTGGTGCTATAAACGCCGCTGCCGCCGCCCGTCGAGGGCTTGGGGGCCATATCGGCGGAGGGCATCTCGGCCATGACTTCTCCTTGAAGCATCACCCGCCCGCCGGTATTGTCATTGACGCCGCCGTAGCCATACCGTGCGGTCTGGTTGCTCCAGACCGTGGTCAGCGCGTTGTAAACCTGCGCGTAGCTCTCGGCCACCGGCTGGGCAACCTCGGGCTCTGCCTGCGCCGACATAATATCGGCAGCCACCATCGACGCGCCTGCCGAGGCTTCGGCGCTTTGGGGCTGCGCGGCTTTTAGCGTCGCCGCTTCGGGCGCCGTCGACATTGTGTTGGTCTGTTGGGCGTTGTACCACCCGAACAGGACGATGGCGATGCAGGCCGCATAAGATAAATATTTGAAATAAAGTGTTTTTCCACGTTTTTGGGGCTTAATTTCAAGCACTTTGACATCCTCGTTATCCGGGGTGTCAAGTACCTCCAATTTATGCAGAAGATTTTCGGACTTTAAAGAGTCGGGCAGTTGGAACCGCTCGCTGTCACGCAGTAAAAGCGCCCTGAGCCATTGCTGTTCGTCTTGCATATCTGTATTTCTGTCTTGTTCGTGGTCGCTCATAGTCGGCAGTTCCCCCCTTTTGTCATAGCGTTGGGTCATTCTAAAATTCGCCGCAGCTTTTTAAGTGTCCGGTGCAGCTTGCTGCTAACAGTGCCATGCGGCAGCTCGAGCATTTCGGAGACCTCGCGCGTTGTATAGCCCTGTACGGTGGCGAGTATGATAATCTGCCTTTCGTCCACCGGCAGGGTGCTCACCGCATCCCAGACCGATATTTTGTCGGAGGGCGAAACGCCGTCCGGCAGGCTGGGCTCTTCGAGAATATCGTCAATGTCAACGTTTTTGCGTTCCTTTATGTAGCCCGCGATGTGGCGCTTGCACCGCACCGACAGAATGGTCATCATCCAGCGCTTGAAGCTGCTCTCATCCCGGAGGTTTTTGATGCCCTTGTAGGCCTCCACAAAGGTTTCGCTCACAGCGTCCTCGGCATCCTGTGCGTTGCCTAGCGTATAAAGCGCAACTCTATAAAGCTCAGGTGCGATCATATCATACACCTGGGCAAAGCTCTCTTTGTTCCCTTCTTT
>DALYYK010000263.1:0-4592 GCA_031983305.1 Candidatus Fimivivens sp.
TGATGATAAAATTTAAAATATTGCCTTTGCGGTTTTCCTGCGTGTGGCTGTGCAAAAACTGCATGTCGATCTTGAGCATATCCAACGGCAGCTCGCTGAGCATATTGAGCGAAGAATAGCCCGAGCCGAAATCATCCATCTCGATAATAAAGCCCAGCTCATTGAGCGCGCGCACCGCCCTGACCAGCTGCACCGGATTTTCAGTGTAGGCCGTTTCGGTAATCTCCAAATTGATGTGCTGCGGCGTCAGCTCGTATTTATTGAGGATGCCCAACAAAATATCCGGCAAGCCGGGGTCATAAATATCCATACGCGAGACGTTGACCGCAATCGGTATCACGTGATAGCCGTTGTTGATCCACTCACGGATGGCACGGCAGGTGGTGTCCCATACATAAATATCAAGGTCGGTTATAAAGCCGTTCTTTTCAAACAGCGGGATAAACTGACCGGGCGAAATCAGCCCCTTCTGCGGATGCCGCCATCGGACCAGCGCCTCGGCACCGGCCATCTTTTGGGTGGTCAAATTGTATATCGGCTGGAAATAGACGACAAATTCCCGGTTGCGCAGCGCCGCCTTCATATCATTGATAATCTGCTGTTCGGCGAGCAGCACATCGCGCAGCGACTCTTCGTAATAGGCAAAGTCGACATCGTATTTGCCTTTGATTGAATCGGCGGCCAGCTTGGCGCGGTCGCACATGACGCTGATCGGCACGCTGCGGCTGCGTACACGGTAGATGCCGCATTTGAGTGAAAGGCTGATATTAAGCGGATAATCACGAATGGCATTGGACATAAACTCAAAAATACAGTGCTCGGGGTCTTCGTAGCGATCTTCAGGGAAGATAGCAAAAAAGATGTCGCCGCTCAATTTACCGCAGATGCCTTCTTCTGAAACGCACATCTGCAACAGGTTAGCGATATATTTAAGCAGCTTATCGCCTTCGTCGGTGCCAAAGAGGTCGTTGACCAGCTTAAACCGTTCGACGTCGGCCGAAAGGATATAAAACTTTCGCTGTGGCTCTCTTGTAAGCATCTGCTCGGCGCGCCGATAAAACTCATCCTTGTTATAGGTTCCGGTGAGCGGGTCGCGTTCGACCGCGTTGACGACCGAGGCGGACTCTCGCAATTTGATCATATTGGCGATTCTTTGCCGGATGATGGTTGGGCGATAGGGCTTGGTCAAAAAGTCCGACGCGCCCAGCGTCAGGGCGGCCAGCTCGGTTTCTTCGCCCTCGTGCTGTGTCATCACAATAATTGGAATGCCCGAAAATTTGGGCAGTGCCTGAACCGCATCTAAAAACTCATAACCGTTCATGACGGGCATGGCAATATCAAGCAGAATAACGGCGATTTGCCCGCCGTGCTGCTCAAGCAGGGCCAGCGCTTTTTTGCCGTCTTCCGCCTGTAAAATGTCGTAATCGTCGGACAATATTTTGCAGAGAATTTGCCGGTTAATGTTGCTGTCGTCAACGACCAAAATCATCTTTCGTGCTGTCATAGTCACCCTCCCTTTCGTCAACGAAAGCGCAAACCGTTTAAAGTGGCCGCTGTGGGCCTTATTGCTTGTCTTAGCTTCATACCGGGCACGCGCTAAAAGCACTCAAAAGCGACAACCGGCTTCCAGCGTGTTTTTGATGCGTGCCTCGTATTAATATGCGGTATGCGCCTGGTCACCAAAAGGCGCCGCGCCTGCTTGCGTCGATATCTTAAAGGGTATAGCATTCTTCCAGCACAGGACTTTCATCATCATTTTACCAAAATCTTTCTATTTTTTCAAATCAAAATCCAAGAATAATATCCAATATTATACAAGTCGGGTATGGTCGCACGCTAAAAGGTGATTGCCATAAAGCGTCAGCCCCGCAACCATCGTTTTACGGGTAAAAGTTTATATAAAAATATTTGCCTTACATAAAATCAATACCCCAGCGGCCGTATCAACGGCATGCGGATTTTGGCGCGCACCGCCTCACGGCTGCCACACAGCCTCCCGCACCCGCAGGCACAGTGTCTGTGTGAATTCGGCCACATAGTAGGGCATGTCCGCCGCTTTTAAAGACACCGCCTCGATGCGCAGTCGCTGTGTAAACCCCTTGATCGGCAGCACATGCAATAACTGCTCGGGCGCGCAATGCAAATTATGCGTCCAGACGCCGTGCAGCAACATACGCGGACAAAAAGCGGCGCACATACCGGCAGCGCACAGCGATATCTGTGTCTCGGTGTCGCTGATGCGGTAGGGAATTTTCAGCGTCAGATGGCTGCGCGCCAAAAATTCAAGCAGCATTTTGCTGGCCGAACTCGTACTGAAATTCTGAGAAAAGGGCACATGGGTCCATTGGGTCAGATCGACGTTTTCTTTTAAGACACGGTCACTGTCGCCGCCAAACGAGGCGCGCAGCAGCTTGTCGGAGATGATCAGGCAAACATCGTCATCGCCCACCGGCTCAAAGCGAAAATCGTCGTCGTGCTCCGCATTGACCCCAATGAACAAATCGACCTTGCCCCGCCGCAGCTGTTCGGCCAGCATCACCGTGTCATCCATCACAACGTCGATCTCGACCTCGGGGAACCGTTGAGAATAGTCGGGCAGCACCAGCGGCAATATCGCCCGCGCGCGTGACGCCCCGATGCCGAGCGTAAAATGCCCCTTTGTCCCCTGCGCCCAGCGCTGGAGATCGTTGCTCATGGCGCGCTCCATTGCCTGCATGTTGCGCAGTGTGCGCAGCATGGTCTGCCCCGCTGCGGTCAGCTGAAAGCGCGGGCGGCGGGTAAACAGCTTGACCTGATGCTGCTGCTCAAGCCGCCGGATATGGTCGCTGACGCATTGCTGGGTGACACAGGCCCGCCCGGCGGCGCGGCTGATGCTCATTTCTTCGGCAACCAGCATAAAAATCTCTTGATTGATCTGCATAGGCACCCTCCCCTGCCTGATTAAAGGCGATGCCTTAATCGTAGCAAATCGCGCCGTAAAACACAATATTTTTCTTGTGATTATAAAACATATACTTGTTTGATATTGTTACGGTTTTGGGCTATAGTGGACTTAAAAGAACATCTAGGAGGAGCTTACATATGGAAGATAACAGGCTGCATTATAGTGATTATAAAAGCGGCGTCTTAACCAACGGCATGGAGCGCTCGGCCCACCGCGCGCTGTTTTACAGCATGGGGCTTGATGAAAACGATCTGCGCAGACCGATGGTCGCGGTGGTCAATTCCTTTACCGAGGTGGTGCCCGGGCATATTCATCTGCGGGAGATCGCCGATTATGTTAAGCAGGGCATCTATCAGGCAGGCGGCATTCCGCGCGAGTTCAACACCATCGCCCTGTGCGACGGCCTGTGTCAGGGCCACCGCGGCATGAGCTATCCGCTGCCGAGCCGCGAGAACATCGCCGACGCCGTCGAAATGATGATTGAGGCGCACCAGTTTGACGCGATGGTCATGCTACCCGGTTGTGACAAGATCGTGCCGGGCATGCTCATGGCGGCCGCACGGGTGAATATTCCCACGATTATCGTGCCCGCGGGCCCCATGATGGCAGGCAGCTATAAGGATATCGAGGTCATCACGCTGTCGGACATGCGCGAGCAGATCGGCCGGTATCAGACCGACAAGCTCTCACTTGAAGATCTGCTGGAAATTGAGAAGCGCGCGCTGCCCACCTATGGCACCTGCGCGATGATGGGCACCGCCAACTCGATGGGCTGCCTGACCGAAATTCTCGGCTTTACGCTGCCCTATTGTAGCACGGCGCCGGCGGTTTCGTCCGAGAAGCGGCGCTACGCCAAGCAGTCGGGCGCACGCGCCGTCGAAATGATCAAAGAGGGACTGAGCGCCCGCAAAATCTTAACGCGGGAAGCATTCTTAAATGGCATCCGCGCCGTCATGGCGATGGGCGCTTCAACCAACACGGTGCTGCACCTCATGTCGATTGCAAACGAGGCCGGGGTTCCGCTGAGCCTGACCGATTTTGACGTGATCAGCCGCAGCGTGCCCTATCTCTGCAACGTCAAGCCCTCGGGCCAATATCCGCTGTCGGTGCTGCACGAAAACGGGGGCGTTCCCGCTGTCCTGAAAGCCATCGAAAGCAAGCTCGATCCAAACCACCTGACCGTCACCGGCAAAACGGTGCCTGAAAATATTGAAAGAACCGAGCGGGCCGACAATGAGGTCATCTTCCCGCTGGCGACCCCGAAAAATGCTGAGGGCGGCATTGCGGTGCTGTATGGCAGTCTGGCCCCTGATGGCGCGGTGGTCAAAAAATCGGGCGTCAAGCCCTCAATGTATCAGTTTACCGGCAGCGCCCGCGTGTTCAACTCGATGGAGGATGCGAGCGAGGCTGTGTCGGGCGGTCAAATCAACGCGGGAGATGTCATTGTCATCCGATACGAAGGTCCCAAGGGCGGCCCGGGCATGCGCGAGATGCACATGGTGACCTCGCTGCTTGTGGGCCGAGGCATGGACGAGAGCGTCGCGTTGGTGACCGACGGGCGTTTTTCCGGCTCCACGAGAGGTCCGTGCATCGGGCACATCTCGCCCGAGGCAGCTGCGGGCGTCCCGATTGCGGCTGTATAGGACGG
>DALYYK010000264.1:0-4553 GCA_031983305.1 Candidatus Fimivivens sp.
AATGCGGCGCGAAGGCCGATGTGACCACCCGCGCGCCCAAATGCGACTGCGGCGGTCTGTGGCAGCTCGACTTTACCCCGCCCGCCTTTGACGCAGGACTCATCGACAAAAGCTGCTGGGGGCTTTTCCGCTACCGTGCGTTTATGCCGTTGGGTGATGAAAGCTGGCGGCAGATCTCGCTGGGCGAGGGCATGACCCCCGTCGTGCCGTTTGATGACGACCTCATGCTCAAGATGGATTATTTTATGCCCACGCTGTCCTTTAAGGACCGGGGAGCCGCCGTGCTGATTGCGCACTGCAAGGCTATCGGCGTCGAGTCGGTCGTGCAGGACAGCAGCGGCAACGCGGGGAACAGCGTGGCGGCCTATTGCGCCAAGGCGGGCATTGGCTGCGAGATTTTTGTTCCCGAGGGCACCTCGCCGAAGAAGATCGACATGATCCGCGCGCACGGGGCGGCGGTCAACATTGTGCCCGGCTCGCGCGACCACTGCGCCGACGTCTGTCGCGCCAAGGTCGAGCAGGACGGCCAATACTACGCCAATCATGTCTATAACCCCTTCTTTTACGAGGGCACCAAAACCTATATCTACGAGATTTACGAGCAGCTCGGGCGCGTTCCTCAGAATATTTTTGTGCCGCTGGGCAACGGGACGCTGTTTATCGGCGTCATCAAGGCACTCGAGGAATTTCTTACCGCCGGTATCATTGAGCGGATGCCCAACGTTGTCGCGCTGCAAAGCGAGCGCTGCGCCCCGATTGCGGCGGCAGCCGAGCAGGGGATGACCGTCCCGGCGACGGTAGCGGTGTCGCCGACGCTGGCCGAGGGCATCGCTATCGGCGTGCCGATGCGCGGGGAAGAGATTCTGGGTTATATCCGCAAATATAACCTTAAGGTGATGCTCGCCCCCGAGGATCAGATTCTCGAGGCCCGAAGCGCGCTGGCGAAAAAGGGCGTCTACTGTGAGCATACCACGGCCGCCAATTATGCGGCCTATCTGCGCTATTGCAGTTTGTATGGCCCGACGCCGGACAGCATTATTCCAATGTGCGGCGCGGGCTTAAAGTCCGATCATTAAAGGCTCTGCAATTAAAAAATGCCGCCGCAAAGTTTTGCGGCGGCATTTTTGAGATACTAAACACGGACTAAAAACCCATAATCCGGCGGTCTGTTTTGTCTCTGGCGGCGTTATTCGTCTTGCCAAAGGCAAAACAAGCCGCGCTATTTTATTGCATTTTAAGTCAGTGATTAGTATTAGCCTATGAACATCTGGGTCCAGTAGTTGCCGCTCGACACATAGCCGACGCCGATCTGCGTGAACGAGCCGTTGAGGATGTTTGCGCGGTGACCGGGGGAGTTCATCCAGCCGGTGACGACGGCCTGAGGCGTGCTGTAGCCCATGGCGATATTCTCGCCCGCGGTGCGGTAAGAGATGCCGAATTTGGTCATCATATCAAACGGAGAACCGTAGGTCGGGCTGGTGTGGGAGAAATAGCCCTTGTCGCGCATATCCTGAGACTTGGCACGGGCCACATCAGAAAGTTTCGAGTTCAGGGTGAGGGCACCAAGGCCGTTCTTGGCGCGCTCGACGTTGACGAGTCTGACAACCTCGGACTCGTAAGCGCTGACGCTGCTGTTAGAGCCGTTATTGGAACCACTGTTGGAACCACTGTTAGAGCCGTTGTTGGAACCGTTGTTGGAACCGTTGTTGGAACCGCTGTTAGAGCCGTTATTGGAACCACTGTTGGAACCCTTGTTGGAACCATTATTGGAACCGCTGTTAGAGCCGTTGTTGGAACCGCTGTTAGAGCCGTTATTGGAACCACTGTTAGAGCCGTTATTGGAACCACTGTTGGAACCACTGTTGGAACCGCTGTTAGAACCATTGTTTGAACCATTGCTGGAGCCATTATTGGAACCATTGTTGGTCGGGCATGCGTTATAGGTGTATGTCTTGATACCGTTGCTCTGCTTGGAGTTCATGAACTGCGACAGTACCGAGGCGATTTTATCGTTGTATGTTTGGCTCTGCGTGTTCGTGGAGGTGTTCCACGGATAAGCGCTCTTCGTGTTGGGGCAGGTTGAAGCACCGGCCGCATTTGCACCAACTGTCAGCATCGCTGCGCACAGCGTGACGGACATCATCATTGTCAGCTTTCTCAAAATAAAATCCTCCTATGATTCATATTAGAATGCAACCGGCCGGCGCATGAGGTGCGCCGGCCATTGATGTAACGCTTAGTAGTTCCAGTTCAGGCACTGACCAAGCATTTGCAACAGAGCGCTACAGTCGAAAGAACCGCCGCTGAAAGAGAAGCAATTGAACATTGCAGTTACCTCCTTGTCATATTTGCCTTGCAAGTGCAATTACAGGGTAACAAAAGCGACAATAAAAAGCAAATGCAATATCTACCTTGTGACTGGGTATTAATTTTACAAGGATATATCCCCCAATTTAAGGCATGAAACGAAAAAAATTTAGAAATTATAAACATAAAAATGTATTTGATGTGATTTAAGATAATATTCTGGCGATGGACACTGTCAAACTGTACAAAAATAAGCATGCGCATAACAATACCAAAAACAGCGCCTAGATTTTTTGTTAAAAATTTTTCTCAAATTGTCCTTCTTTGTTTTTTGGTTTAAAAAAGTCCTCCCAAAATTCCGGGTGCTAAAATAAAAAAATACCGATACCGCATTAAAAAACCGATGTCGCGGCAGCTTTTTCGCCCCGCATCATTGCTGCTCGGGCAAAGAAATCTGCGCTTTGCGCTGTTCGGTCTTTAATCCGTGATCGGTATTATAGAGTCTATTTCGCCTAAAAAATAGTATCGAATCTTAGAATTTGTGCAACATTTTTTAGTAACCCATATTTATAAAAACACGTATACAGAATTTAGTTGTCAACTTTTAGCTGTTCACAAATAAACCGTGGTTATTGCAATAAAAATAAAGCTTGCCGTCAAAAGCCAGCGGAAGGCTCAGCTGCGCCTCCTGCTCGGGATAAAGCCTGACCAGCGTCAGCCTGCCGCTTGAGAGATACGCCACAAAGCTGATGTAGTGCGCCTTGGTCATCGGGTGGTCAAAGGTTACAAAGTGCTGGTTGTCGATCGTTTCAATCTTAGGGGCATGCGCGCTGTCGGCACGCTGGGGGGGCAGCGGCTCAAGCTTTCTGCCGCAGCACGCAATCTCCGCCGCACCGGTGCTGTTGACAATGCCGCCGCAGCTTGGGCAGACATAAAATTTTAATCGTTTCATATTTCCCCCATCTGCCGGGTTTTCGCTGATATCGCCTGCGAGAATGCGCTCGATATTTACGCCCAGCAGCTCCGAGAGCGCGCCGAGCAGCGAAACGTCGGGGCAGCCCAAGCCGCGCTCCCACTTCGAGATGGTTTTATCGCTGATGTTCATCGCATCCGCGACCTGCTTTTGGGTCAGACCCATTTCTTTTCTCAGGCTCAAAATCAGTGCGCCCACCTTGCTGCAATCCATGCGGTTCACCTCCATCGTTATACTATAACATTTTGTCTGTGGCTTTTTCAATAAACGTTCCGTAGAGTTTTATTGTGGCCTCGTCATGGTAATTTTGATACGCTTTATTTTATCGGCACCGCAATAATGTCCCACAACAGTCAAAAAGACCAGCGCTCAGGCTGATCTTTTTATCTGTTGCCGCAGCGGAAAAAAGCGTTATTTCGGATTGAATAGTTATCAGTCGGCGGTCGGCGAAAGTTTTTTGGCGGCGTTATCCGATGAACGAAATTTTCTCCTCGTCGGGAACGTGCGGCGGTCTTTCGGTGTTCGCGTACCCCAATAATACCGAGCAGCCAAATGCGTACCCGTCCGGGAAGCCTAAGCGCTGACTGAATTCCTCGGCGCGAAGCCCGCTGGCGAAGGCTAACCCCGTAAACCCGCACATAATGTTGGCGATGCCCAATGAGGTTGCGGCCAGCGCGATAGTCTGACATAGAATACCGCAGTCGATCAGTGCGGGGGCGTACTGCGTCGGGTCGATCGGGACGACAATCATGCACGGCGCGCCGTAGAACAGCTTGCCGCCCTGCGCCATGATTTTATCGTAGAGTATTTTGTCCTCCATGCCCGCCAGATAGGCGAGCCCCTCGGCCTCCATTTCCTTGATCAGGGCCTGATCCTTGACGACAATAACTCGCCATGCCTGGCGGTTCATACCGCTGGGTGCTTGTATCGCGGCCTCGGCGATGGCCTCGAGCAGCGTGTCGGGCGGAAGTCCTTCCTTATAATCACGGCAGGAATACCGTTTAGCTATAACCTTGAGTGTTTCATTCATTTTATAGAACTCCTTTATTTGCTTATCTCATTATTTACAATAAGATAGGCGTCAATTCCGATTCGCTTTTAAATATAGCATTGAATCGGCAGGATTTTCAATAAACGCTCCGTAGAGATGGCCTTGGCTGTTCGCAAGCGAAAAACAAATGGCTTTATATAACCATTCTATCTAAGTTTTGTAAAATTTTTCTATAGTCCACGGCGATTTTTGCATGCGTCCGGCTTGTCAGGAACAGGATCA
>DALYYK010000265.1:0-4545 GCA_031983305.1 Candidatus Fimivivens sp.
AGCCGGCACACGTCCTTTCACATCGGCGGGCCGGCTGAGCTTTTTATCATCCCCGCAAGCGAGGCGCAGGCGGCGCAGGCGACTTCGTTTTGTCGGGCGCTGGATATCCCGGTGTATATTATGGGTAACGGCTCGAATTTATTGGTGCCTGACGAGGGTCTGTGCGGAGCGGTTCTCGCGTTTTCTCAGCCGATGGGCATCATCGCCCGCACGGGGAATGTGCTTTCGGCTCAGGCGGGCGCGACGCTCTCGCAGCTTTGCCGTTTTGCGCAGCAGCAAGGCCTTGCCGGTCTGGAATTTGCCTACGGTATTCCGGGCAGCGTGGGCGGCGCCGTCTATATGAACGCGGGCGCTTATGGCGGCGAGATGAAGGACGTGGTCGCTTCGGTTCGCGTGCTGGAGCCGACCGGCTGTTTCGAGACCGTACCCGCTACGCACGCGGGGTTTGCCTATCGTACCAGCCGTTTTCAGACGCAGGGGCAGATTGTCTGCGCGGCCGATTTTGCGCTGACCCCCGACGCGCCCGGGGCAATCGATGCGCGCATGAAAGATATTCTGGCCCGCCGAACCGCCAAACAGCCATTGGAGTTCCCGAGTGCGGGCAGCGCCTTTAAGCGCCCCCTAAGCGGCTATGCCGCCGCGCTGATTGAAGAGAGCGGCTTAAAGGGCTTTTCGGTCGGCGGTGCACAGGTCAGCGAAAAGCACGCGGGGTTTGTCATCAATACTGGCAATGCCACCTGCCGGGATGTGCTGGCGCTTTTGGAGGCGGTTAAAAACGTGGTTCACCAACGTACCGGCGTACTGCTCGAGCCCGAAATTAAATACCTTGGCAAAAAAGAGGATGCTTAAAATGGATTTTTTGATCGTCACCGGCCTTTCCGGCGCGGGAAAATCGCAGGCCGTTCATGCCCTGGAGGATATCGGCTATTTTTGCATCGACAATATCCCGGCCGAGCTTTTAGAGCAGTTTATCACGCTGTGTCAGACATCGGCCCGGCACGACAAATACGCCGTCGTCGTCGATATCCGCAGCTGTTGTTACTTTGAGGATTTCAGCGAGACGCGGAGAAAATTTACCGATAGGGGCTACAAGGTGCGCACGCTGTATCTTGACGCCGCCGATGAAGTGTTGATCCGCCGTTTTAAAGAGACGCGGCGCAAGCATCCGCTGATGGACGATTCGACTAATGTCTTGCAGGAAGCGATTATGCTCGAGCGCAGGGCCATGAGCCCGCTGCGCGAATGTGCCGATTATCTGGTCGATACATCGACGCTTTCTACTTCGCAGCTCAAAGAGCGTATTGTGTCGCTGTTCTTTACAAAAAGCATCAACGCTATGGCCATTACGGTTATGTCGTTTGGTTTTAAATATGGCGTGCCGGCGGACGCCGATATTGTGCTGGATGTGCGCTGTCTGCCAAACCCGCATTATATAGAAGAATTGCGTCCGCTGACCGGTTGTGACGAGCGGGTCAGCGGCTATGTTTTCAGCTTTGAAGAATCGAGGGGCCTGCTTGCCCATTATGACGCCATGATCGACTATTCGCTGCCGCTTTATGCGCGGGAGGGCAAGAGCAGTCTCGTGATCGCGTTTGGCTGCACCGGCGGACGCCACCGTTCGGTTTCATTTGTCGAACGGCTTGGCAAACGGCTGATGGAAAACCGCGACTCGGTGCTGATTCTGCACCGAGATTACAAACGTTGACGAGGTGACGCAGCTTTGTCCTATGCAGCGCGTGTCAAAGAGGAGATCTATCTTTCACGGCCGTCAAAAAGCCCGTATTACCGGGCGTTTTGCTACGGTCTGCTTTTGATGGGCAAAAATTTTAACAGCCGGGGCGTCTCGATCGCCACCGAGCATCTGACCGTCTCGAAGCTTTACGGATTTGCCGTCCGAGATGCCATCGACGTGCGCGCCGCCTTTTCAGAGCAAAAGGCCCCGCGCGGCGCGCTGCTTTACACCGTGGAGCTGCGCCGCGCCGAGGATATCGGGCGGTTGCTGCGCGCCTTTGATCACGACGAAGAACGCTTCAACCACGAACTGATGTCAGAGACGTATTTTCCGATGTTTTTAAGCGGGGCATTCATGGCCTGCGGTACTGTCAGTGAACCGGTCAAGGGCTATCACCTCGAACTGACACCGCCCGACGACGCATTGGCGGACATGCTGTTTGAGCGGCTGTCAACCGCGGGTTATCCGCCGAAATCTACGCTGCGCCGGGGGCAGACGGTGCTGTACTTTAAAGAAAGCGAGCAGATTGAAGATCTGCTGACTATGATGGGTGCGACCCGATGCTCGCTGGAGCTGATGGAAACGAAAATCTACAAGGATTTGCGCAACCGCGCCAACAGGGCGGCCAACTGCGATGCGGCCAACGCCGGGAAGCTGTTTAAGGCCGCCGAAAAGCAGCTGTCGGATATCCGGCTTTTGCGCGAACATAACCTGCTTGAGACGCTGCCGCAGCAGACCGTCGCGGTGGCCCGCCTGCGCGAAGAAAACCCCGAGGCATCGCTTTCCGAGCTCTCAAAGCTTTCGGGGCTCTCCCGTTCGGGTATCAACCACCGCTTGAGCCAGATCGCGCAGGCTGTGCAGCAGCTGCGTGAGACAGGGGAGGCGGTTTAATGGATCGTTTTGCCCATTTGCATCTGCACACCGAATTCAGTTTGCTCGATGGGGCCTGCCGCATCGACCGGGTGTTGGCGCATGCCAAAAGCATCGGCCAGACCGCCATGGCCATCACCGACCACGGCGTTATGTACGGCGTCATTGATTTTTATAAGCGGGCTAAGGCGATCGGCATCAAGCCGATTATCGGCTGCGAGGTTTATGTCGCGCCGCGCGGCATGCAGGATAAGGTGCACCGTATCGACTCCTCGCCCTATCATTTAGTGCTGCTTTGTAAGGATATGACCGGCTATCAGAACCTGATTTCGCTCGTGTCCCACGGCTGTATCGAGGGGTTTTACACTAAGCCGCGCGTCGATATGGCGCTGCTGGCGCAGAAGTCCGAGGGACTGATTGCGCTGTCGGCCTGCCTGTCCGGGCAGATACCCCGGCTGCTGATGGCGGGGGACTACGAGGGCGCCAAGCAGGCGGCCGAGAAACATATTGAAATTTTCGGGCGGGAGAATTATTACATTGAGGTGCAGAACCACGGCATAGCCGAGCAGCAGCGCATTCTGCCGCAGCTGCGCCGTCTGGCAACCGATCTGGGGGTTGGCATTGTCGCGACCAACGACGCGCATTACATCCGCCGTGAGGACAGCCGCATGCAGCATGTGCTGACCTGCATCCAGACCAACACGACGGTCGAAAACTCGAGTATGGAATTTGCGACCGACGAGTTTTTCGTCAAGACCCGAGACGAGATGCTAAAAGCGCTGCCCGGCTTTGAGGACGCGTTCGATACGACGCTTGAAATTGCCGAGCGCTGCAACCTTGACTTCACCTTCGGAGAGCTAAAGCTTCCGAGCTTTACAGCGCCCGACGGGCGGGAGAACCACGAATATTTCCGCACGAGCTGTTACGAGGGACTGCGTCGTTATTATGGGGAGCACCCCGCGCAAGAGATCTCTGACCGGCTTGAATATGAGCTTTCAGTCATCGAAAAGATGGGGTATGTCGACTATTACCTCATCGTGCACGACTTTATCGCCTACGCCAAGTCGCAGGGCATTTCGGTTGGCCCTGGCAGAGGCTCGGGTGCGGGCAGCTTAGCTGCCTACTGCATCGGCATCACCGGCATAGACCCGATGAAATACAATCTGATCTTCGAGCGGTTTTTAAACCCCGAGCGCATCAGCATGCCCGACTTTGATATTGATTTTTGTTATGTTCGCCGCCCCGAGGTCATAGAATATGTCGTTCGGCGCTACGGGGCCGACCATGTGGCGCAGATCATCACGTTTGGAACCATGGCGGCGCGCGCCGCGATTCGGGACAGCGGGCGGGCGCTGGGCATGAACTACCAGCAAGTAGACGCTGTTGCCAAGCTCGTGCCCGCCGAATTAGGTATTACGCTTTCTAAGGCGCTGACCTCCTCGAGGGATTTTAAACGCCTGTACGACGAGGATGCCGCCGCGCACGATCTGATCGACGTCGCGATGAGCCTTGAGGGCATGCCGCGCCATGCCTCAACCCACGCGGCGGGCGTCGTGATTTCAAAAGAGCCGGTGGAAAGGTATGTTCCTTTACAGAGCGGCGAAGATGCGATTGTAACGCAGTTTCCAATGGGTACGCTCGAGGAGCTCGGGCTGCTCAAGATGGATTTTCTCGGGCTGCGCAATCTCACGGTCATCGCCGACTGCGAGCGCATGATCCGCCAACAAACCCCAGATTTTTCGGCGGACGACATCCCGCTCGACGACGATAAGGTTTACGACATGTTCTCCAAGGGGCATACTGAGGGTGTGTTCCAGTTTGAATCAGGGGGCATGCGGCAGGTGCTCGTGCAATTGGGCCCCGAGCATATGGAGGATCTGATCGCGGTCATCTCGCTCTACCGCCCCGGACCGATGGAGTCGATTCCGCGTTACATCCAGAAC
>DALYYK010000266.1:0-4543 GCA_031983305.1 Candidatus Fimivivens sp.
ACCGCCGCCGCTGCCGACACTCAGCGAGTAGGATTCCACGTCGGACTCCTGCTTGATGATATCCTCAATCTCGGTCATAATGGCGTTGGTCGCCTCAAGGCTCAACCCCGACTTGGTCTGCACCGACAGGCTGACGTCGCCGCGATCCATCGAGGGCATCATCTCCATTTTAATCTGCGTGAACATCAGTCCTGCGGCGACCAGACAGGCCACCGCAGCCAGCACGACGATTTTACGCGCGTTGACCGCTTTGCGGAGCAGTCGGTTATAGTATTTGTCGATGAATTTGAGCAGCCGGTTGGAGAGCGATTCCATCTTTTCGACGGGCCGCATCCGCACAAAGAGCAGCGGTACCAGCGTCAGCGCGCTGATCAGCGACGCCGTGATCGAAAACACGATCGTAAAGCCGGTGTCTTTAAATAGTTGACCCGCCATACCGTCCATCAGCGAGATGGGCAGGAACACGACGACGGTCGTCGCTGTCGAGGCGATAACCGAGCCCGCCACAAGGTTTGCGCCCGCCGCCACGCTCTCTTTAAAGCTGCGCTCCTCACTGCGCGCCCTAAAGCAGCTCTCCATGACGACAATCGAGTTATCCACCATCATGCCGATGCCCACGACCAGGCCGCCCAGCGACATCATATTGATCGTCATATCAAAGGCGGACATCATCACGAGCGCCGATAGGACCGAAATCGGCATCGAGAGGCCGACAATCAGCGAGGCGCGCCACTCCCCAAAGAAAAAGAGCAGCACAATGACCGAGACGGCAAGGCCTATGATCAGCGAAGAAACGACGCTCTTGATATTATCCATGATCGTTTCGCCGCTGTTGGAGCTGATTCGGATGTTCAGGCCGAGGCTTTGATCGGCGTTTAGTTCGTCGACCAGAGCCGCTATTTTGTTGCAGAGCTGAATCGTATTGGCGCTCTGCTCTTTGTTGACCGAGATGCTGATGTTCTCAAAGCCGTTTTGCCGGCTGTAGGAGGAACGCTCCTGCTCGGCCATGTATACGTTGGCGACGTCCGAGACATGCAGAATATCGCCCGATTTTAACGAGATTGGAATATCCGCGAGTGCCTGATAGGTGTCGTACTCGGCGCTGCCGACCAGACTCAGCGCCACGTCGCCGCGGTTTGCCGTACCGACGGTCACCTCAAATTCGGCGTTGGCAATCGCCTTTGAAACATCGCTCATGCTCAGACCGTACTGGTTTAAGCGGTCCTCGATAAGCTCGACGCTGATATATTTGTTGCGGCCGCCGCGCACGCTGACCTCGCCGACGCCCTCAATCTTTTCGATCTCGGGGACGATGTTGTCCTCAATATAATCGGTGATGCTGCCGGTGTCGCCGTCCGAGGTGATCGACAGCCGCATGACCGAGTTGTTCATGTTCGCGGTGCTCATTTTGATCACGGTCGGATCGCTCGCCTTGTCCGGCAGGCTGATTCTCGAAACCGCCGAGGTGACGTCCTGATATTTGGCGTCCATGTCATCGTTGTAGGAGAATTGCAGCATCACGCGCGAGCTGCCCGCGCTCGAGGTTGAAGACATGCTCTCAATGCCGCTGACGGCGGCGAGCGCGCTCTCGACCCGCTTGGTCACGGCCTGATCCACCTCGTCGGGAGAAGCGCCGCTGTAACGCGTCATAACGATCATCATCGGCATATCCATCTCGGGCGTCGATTCAATCGGCATGCCCAGAATCGAGCCGGTGCCGAACAGAAACAACGCCAGCACGCACACGAGCATGCAGACAGGGCGCTTGACCGCAAAATTCGGGAGAGAAAACATGCGCTATCCCTCCTTTTTGGCGGGGGCCCGGTTCAGTTGCGGTTGGGCGGAGTCCTGCGGCGCGGCGTCGGCCGGTGCGGTGTCGCCATCGAGCTGCCGGTTGGTCACCTCGGCCCCGTCCTTGAGACGCGGGTGCCAGGTGGTGATGACGGCGTCGTCCGCGGCAATGCCCGCCGTGACCGATACCTTGTCTGCCGTGGTCATACCGATCGTGATATCCGCACGCTTTGCGGTGCCGTTATCATATATGTAGAGGTAGGGCTGGTTGCCCTCGTAGTAGACGTTGTCGATCGAAACGGTCAGCGTATCTTTCTCCTGCGCGGTAATCGCCATCACCTTGACGACCGCGCCCGAGCGGATGGCGCCGATATCCTCGGTAAACTGGGCCTTGGCGGCATAAAGGCCGGTCGAAGCGTCCGCCTCGGGCGAAAGCTCGATGACCTCGGCGTTGTAATTGCTGCCGTTATAGGTGACGGTGACCGGCGCGCCAAGCGTCATGGCCAGCGCGCCGTCCTCCGAGAGGTTAAAGCTGACGGTGGGCAGCCCCTCCTGCGAGATGACATAGCTGCTGGTCTGGGATGAGACCACATTATAATCGCTGACATTTTTCGCGGCGATGACGCCCGAGACGGGGGCGTACACCCTGTGGTCACTCAAGGCTTTCTGCGCGTCGGCGTAGGTCAGCTCGGCCTGCGCGCGCTTGATATCCCGCGAGGCTGCGTTTTCACCGGTGGTCATGCCCTTGTAGATATCATATTTATCCAACGCGGTCAGATAATCGTCGTAGGCGCTTTCAAACCGGGTGATCAGCGTTTTATAATTGCTGTAGCTGGCGTAATCGTCCAGCATGTCGTTATAATCCTTCATGGCCTTGGTATAGGCTTCCCAAGTCTCGGCTGATTCGTCGTTGTCATACGCCTCTTCGGCTTTTTTGAGGTTTTGGCGATAGCGCCTGAAGCTGACGAGGTCAAAGTCGTCGCCGGTGGCCACCTCAAGGTTATCCCGCGCCGTCTCATAAGCGTTTTGAGCCGATGTGATCGCGTTTTGATATTGCAGCTCGGTCAGTGCGTTTGCCGAGCCCGACTCCTCCGAGGCGATTTCGGCCAGCGCTTTCTGATAGGCCAGCTCCGCCTTTTTAAGCGTTGTCTGCGCGTTGGCGTCGTCAAGCTCAAAGAGCAAATCGCCCTTTTGAACCATATCACCGGCGTTGAAATAGGTTTTGGCAATCGTTCCGCTCACCTCGGGGTAGACCTTGACGCTCTGTGCCGCCGCCAACTTGCCCGCAAACTCGGTCTGGCGCTGCAACGTTTCGGTTTCGGGATAGGTGATTTGAACCGATATCGCGCTGCTTTTTCTTACCGCCGAGGGGGGGCCGCCCTGTGCCATGGCCGGTGCGCTCTTGCCGCAACCGGCGGCAACCGCGACAACCGCCGCTGCGAGCGCCAGCGACGCCAGCCGTCCGCCCTTTTTCAAAAAACTCAAGACCATGTTGTCAACTCCTAAGTGTTTTTTACAATTTTAAATAATAACATCGTTTTATTAACCCAAGTTAAACTATACCAAAAAGTTAGGTAAAAACCCCCGGAAAACGAAAAAGTTAACATTCAGTTCATTTGAAAATGTTATTCTGGTTATATAAAGAATGCTATCGTGGCGTTAGGGTGGGGGTAAGGCGAATGTTTCATATTCTGGTGGTCGAAGATGAGCCGAAGCTGCGTCAGCTTTTATGCACGGTATTAATCAAAAACGGCTATCATGTCACCGGCGCGCAGGACGGCGGTCAGGCGCTCTCGGTGCTCGAGCGCGAATATGTCGATCTGATGATCTGCGATATCCTCATGCCCAACATGGATGGCTGCACGCTGACCAAGTCACTGCGCGACGCCGGGTATACGCTGCCGGTGCTGATGGTGACGGCCTGCGAAACGTTTTTTGACAAGCAGCGCGGCTTTCTGGCCGGCACCGACGACTATATGGTCAAGCCGGTGGACGTCAACGAGATGCTGCTGCGCATCAGCGCACTGCTGCGGCGCGCAAAGATCATCAGCGAGCGCAAAATCGTCTGCGGTGGCCTTACGCTTGATTACGACGCGCTGACCGTCAGCGGCAACGGACTCAACGAGCTGCTGCCGCAAAAAGAGTTTTATCTGCTGTATAAGTTGCTGGCCTACGCCGGAAAAATCTTTACGCGCCAGCAGCTCATGGACGAAATATGGGGCATCGATTCAGCCACCGACGCCCGCACCGTGGATGTGCACATCAACCGGCTGCGCGAGCGGTTCAGAAATTACGATGACTTTGAGATTATCACGGTGCGCGGGCTGGGCTATAAAGCGGAGAAGCGCCATGAGGACTAAACAAAGCATCACGCTGTGGGGCAGCTTTGTCCTCTCAGTCTTTCTGATCATGAGTTTTTCAGCCTTTGTCACGACCGGTATTTTCATCATGCTCGACCGCCACGGCTGGATTGCGGTGTCACGGCGCAGCCCGTTTGTGCCGATCGTCAACTTTTTGTTCACCGCCGTCGTGGTGGGAACGGTTGTCTCGGCGCTGGTTGGGCATAAGGTCACTCAGCCGATCAACCGGCTGAGCGCGGCGCTCAAAGAGATTGCGCGCGGCAATTTCGACGTGCGCAGCGCCGAGGATAAGGGTCTGCCTGAGGTGCGTGACATGCAGCGCAATTTTAATGTCATGGCGCAGGAGCTCAGCGGCATCGAAACGCTGAGAAATGATTTTGTCGTCAACGTCT
>DALYYK010000267.1:0-2198 GCA_031983305.1 Candidatus Fimivivens sp.
CTTGGAAACGGGGCGCATGTTATCCATGCTCATGACGATCATGCGCTCCTTCTTGGAGGTCAGCGCCTTCATAATGGGCGGCTGAATAACCGGCACAAGCGCCATGTAAGAGTAGGCCGCAACGGCGATCGGTCCGAGCAGGTGATCAGCCAGCTTCGCAGTCAGGTAAAGCGCCGTGGGGCCGTCCGCGCCGCCGATGATGCCGATTGAGCCGGCTTCCTGAGGCGTAAAGCCCATTGCGACAGCACCAACATAAGCACCAAAGATACCCAGCTGCGCGGCGCCGCCGAGCAGAATGCTCTTGGGATTAGAGATCAGCGGAGCGAAGTCGGTCATCGCGCCGATGCCCATGAAGATCAGGGGCGGGTAGATGCCAAGCTTAACGCCGCGGCCAAGGTAGTAGAGCAGGCCGCCGTAGGTGCTCTTCGCGGCCAACACCTCGTAACCGTTTTCCACCGCTTTCTGCAATAGATGCTCACCCGAGATCAGCAGCGAACCAAACTGGGCGGTCAGATCGCTTGCTTTGAGCGCCTCGGGCACAGTGGCCAGATAGCGCAGCGTTTCGCTGGGCAGGTCGTTGACGCCGCCAAGCGGAAAGTTTGCCAGAAACATACCGAAAGAGATCGGCAGCAAAAGAAGCGGCTCATACTTTTTGACAATGGCTAGGTACATCAAAATGAATGAGACGAGAATCATAACCGCCTGCTGCCAAGAGATATTGTAAAAACCAGTACCTCTTAGAAAGTTTATAATAGCTTCAGCCACGTTATTACCTCAAATCTTTTGTAATGTAAACTTTGTGTGTGCTCTTAGGCGATTACAACAAGAACATCGCCGGGCTGAACGGCAGCACCCTCAGAAACGCGAACTTCTGAAACAGTGCCATCGCAGGGGGCGAAGATTTCATTCTCCATTTTCATTGCTTCAAGCACAAGCACAACCTGGCCATTTTTGATAACGTCGCCGGGCTTAACAAGGGTCTTGAAGATGGTGCCGCTCATCGGAGCGGAAATAACGGTGCCTGCGGCAGCGGGGGCGGCGGCCTTAGGCGCGGGTGCTACGGCGGGAGCGGCAGCCTTGGGGGTGGCTACAGGGGCCGCGGGAACAACGGGGGCGGCGGCGCGGACAACAGGCGCTGCGGCGGAGCCGTTGACTTCTTCTACTTCGACTTCGTAAGCCTTACCGTTAACGGTAACATTAAACTTCTTCATTAAAACAATTCACTCCAAATCTTCAGATGTTGATGATGATAAATCCGTCGGGCAGGGCTAATTTTTCGGTTTAACGTTGATGCTGCCGATATTTTTTGTTCCCAGCATGTTGGAAACAGCGGCCAAAATGACGGCGAGGGTTTCTTCCTCTTCCTTGTTGTAGGAGGGAGCAGTAGGGGCGGTGGGGGCGACCGGTACGGTCTTGGAGGCAAGAATCTTACCCATAATGATGATCATATACATAATCATCGTGAGAACGATCATAACCGTACCCATACCCAAAAGGGTTAAAACGATAGGGGAATCTGGCGCCATAGTAATTACACCTCCTTACACCGGAAAGTTACCATGCTTCTTGGTCGGCCGTGTCTCACTTTTGTTGCCAAGCATCGCAAGCGCGCTGGCAATGCGCATCCGCGTTTCGGCGGGTTCGATCACGTCGTCCACAAAACCGCGTTTGGCGGCTTGAAAAGGGTTGGAAAACTCTGCCTTGTACGCCTCGATCTTTTCCGAACGGGTTTGGGCCGGATCGGCTGACGCTTCGATATCATTTTTAAAGATGATATTTGCGGCGCCTTGAGGGCCCATAACCGCGATTTCAGCCGTTGGCCAAGCCAACACCATGTCGGCACCAAGATGCTTGGAACACATGGCTATATAAGCACCGCCGTAGGCCTTGCGAACCACAACGGTCACTTTTGGAACGGTCGCTTCACAGTAAGCATGCAGCAATTTAGCGCCGTGGCGAATAATGCCGCCATACTCCTGATTAATTCCCGGTAAAAAACCGGGAACGTCAACAAAGGTCACAAGCGGAATATTAAAGCTGTCGCAGATGGACACGAACCGGCCCGCCTTGTCCGAGGCGTTGATATCGAGGCATCCGGCCATCGTGCGGGGTTGGTTGGCGATGATGCCGACGGTTTGGCCGTTAACACGCCCAAAGCCGGTGACAATGTTCTGCGCGTAATAGGACTGAACCTCAAA
>DALYYK010000267.1:2208-4521 GCA_031983305.1 Candidatus Fimivivens sp.
AACCTCAAAAAAGTTTTCGTCGTCCACAACGGCTGAGATCACGCTTTTCATGTCGTACGCCTTGCTCGAAGACTCGGGTACAATCGACTCTAAACCGCGGCACAGGCGACGGCAATCGTCTTTTGTAGGCAAAACCGGTGCTTTTTCGCGGTTATTCGACGGTAAAAAGCCGATGAGACGGCGGATGGCCGCAATGGTCTCCTGTTCATTGGGGTAGACGAACTGCGCAACGCCCGAAATGGTGTTGTGCGTGATAGCGCCGCCTAAATCCTGAGCTGAGACATCCTCTCCCGTGACGGTTTTAATAACCGAGGGGCCGGTGATAAACATGTTGGAGGTTTTATCGACCATGAAGATAAAATCGGTCAGGGCAGGGGAATAGACAGCACCCCCGGCACAGGGTCCCATGATAACCGAGACCTGCGGTACAACGCCGGACGCCAGCGTGTTGCGGAAAAAGATATCGCCAAAACCTGAAAGCGCGTCCACGCCTTCTTGAATGCGCGCGCCGCCTGAATCGTTCATGCCAATGACCGGTGCGCCATTTTTAATGGCCAGATCCATCACTTTGCAGATTTTTCTGGCGTGCATTTCGCCCAGAGAGCCGCCCATGACGGTAAAATCCTGAGCATAGACATAGACCAGACGGCCGTCGATGTTGCCATACCCGGTTACAACTCCCTCACCGGGGATTTCAACGCTCTCCATACCGAAGCTGGTGCAGCGGTGCTCGACAAAGGCATCCAGCTCGATAAAGCTGTCCTTGTCCAGCAACAGGGCAATTCTTTCGCGTGCGGTTAGCTTTCCACTCTCATGCTGCTTGGCAGCACGCTTTTTACCGCCACCCTGAAAGATGCGGGATTTTTTCTCACGAAGCTCTTCTATTATTTGTATCGACACAGAATCTTCATACTCCTCATAAAGATTCTCCACCAAAACGCAGCCGAACCCAAAACTATTCATGCTGCGTTCCCATCAATTTTAAACGTTATTTTAAAAAAAGTCTATACTTTATTGTATCGTCGGCAAACATTCATATATTGTTACTAAACCCGAACAGAAACTGAATAATATTTTGTCAATTATTTTAAGCTGTCTATCCTGCAAGTGAAGATAACAAGCCAAAAACAAGCATATCGATTTTAAATATTGAAATACTATATCGATAAACGAAGCAATATATGCTAATTTCAATAAATCGGCGGCACAACTGAAACTGCTTATTTTGAGGGCATAAAACGGGCATTTGTCCGCGAGTGCGAGGCAATATAGTCAAACCGCTTAAAACCGGGACAGGTCCTGACGAGGATATTTATGGCAGCATGAAGACGACAACGGTGAGGCGCAAAATAGATCGTTCATATATATCAGGGCTGGTCCCGCCGACGCTCAAGCGCTTCAAGCTGTGCCACATGCGTGTCTATCGAACGGTCGATGCATTGGCGCTGCTGCTCAAGCTCGAGAATTTTCTCATCAATGGCCCTGCTGGACATGAAGCGCTCGAACAATTCGCGCGGCAGGGCAATATTCACCAATATCGACATCAGAACGCCAATGCCGGTATCGAGCATTCTGTTGAGCGGATAAGTGATATATTCGTTGGCAGGCGTCAGCAGCATGACGATATAAAACACGACTGAACCGGACGGAATCGCGTCGTTCACGCCAAAAAACTGACAGATCAAAATCATCACTATAATGCCCGCAAACAGAAACAATGATTCCGAAAGCAGCTCGGAACGCGGAAAAAACAACGGAAACTGCTTAAAAATATAGAAAAACAGCATGCCCGTAAAACCGCCGATCACCGTGCCCCATAATCGGTTCCCCCCCGTTTTCAAAGAGCTTTGCAGGTTGGTGTTCATCGCAAACACCGCGCTCATGCAGGCAAAGGTAGGGTTACGGTCGACAATTGCATAGAGCAGCGCGCACAGTGTGGCCGCAATTGCTGTTTTAAGATTGCGCATACCAATCTTTGGCATAGTAAATGATAAACGTTTTTGAGATAACATAAATAAATATCCTCATATTTAATTTACAAGATTTACGAAAGTTATAGCGATATTAACAAAAATGTCCGTTCGCAGTATAGCATAAATTTTGACATAATATCAAGATATTCAAAGAAATATTGCACAATAATTGTTTGTAATTCTCAAATATTCATTTGGGTGTTTACGGGCAGATTAAGAATATGCTATTTTACTAATGTTACTATAACTGATATATAAGAAAGTGGGCGTTGCCAATGTCTGAAAATACCGCTAAAAAGCGTTTTGAATCCGCCGGAGATTATGTTGCCTCCGAGCAGCT
>DALYYK010000268.1:0-4499 GCA_031983305.1 Candidatus Fimivivens sp.
AACGACAACGTTCCCGGCGTTAAGGTCAATGCCGAGACGTCCGCAGGCTCTCCCGCGAACACCGTCAACCTTCAGGCCGGAGAAATTGACCTCGGCATGATCGCAGGCGATGTCGCTTTCGAGGCTTACAGCGGCACCGGCAAGTTCGAGGGCAAGGCCTGCGCCGACATCCGTGCGCTTGCGGCCACCTACCCGTCCCTTTCTAACTGGATCGTGCTCGAGTCCTCCAAGCTTCAGTATGTTGAAGAGCTCGGCGGCAAAAAGCTGGCTATCGGACCGTCCGCTTCGGCGACCGCCATCGCCGCAAATGCCGGTCTTACCGCTGCGGGCGTTACCGCGGGCGCAACTGAATATCTCGGCCTGACCGAAGGCGCTGACTCGGTTGGCGACGGCGTTCATGACGCTGCGCACGCCTTTGCCGGTATTCCGATCGGCGGCTTCCTCAACCTGACCAATATCAAGGCTTCGCACCTGCTGGCTTATAAGGAAGAGACGCTTGATAAGATTATCGCTGCCAACGGCTCCTACTACAAGGCTGTTATCCCCGCCGGCACCTACAATAATCAGACTGCGGATATCCCCACCTTCGGCGTTAAGTGCCTCGTAGCGGTCAACGCTTCGATGGACGATGAGCTTGTCGGCAAAATGGCCGAGGCGCTGCACACCCATCCCGACGATCTGGTTGCTGGTCACGCTTCGATGACCGCCATGACCGACGCGGCCTTCATGTGCAATGATCTGCCCATTCCGCTGCACCCCGGTGCCGAGGCTTATTACAAGAGTGCTGGTCTCATTAAATAAGCGCTGCCTGTTTTAAAACTTTAAACAACATTTCCGAATTAAGTCAGATGCCGTTCGGAGCGATACGCTTCGGACGGCATTGGCGAATATTGTAATTATTGCCGAGAGATTGATGGATTAAGGAGATTTATATGGCTAAAAAAGAAAATGTCAATGCACCGGCCGAAATTGACATAGCCAGTCTGGACAGCGACCTTGCTGTAATGAAGGTCGTCGAAGAGGGCGGCGCCAATCCGTTTATAAAAGCGGCTTCGGTGGTGGCCGTTCTGATGAGTATATTCCACCTTTATACGGCGCAGTTCGGCCTTCTGGATGCGATAGGTCAGCGCGGCACGCACATGTGCTTTGCCATTACCATCCTGTTGCTGACCATGCCGCTTGCGGACCATAATATTTTCGCCAAAACACTAAAGGACAATAAGGCCTATCGCGCCGTCTGCCGCTTTATTGACCTTGCACTGATCGTGCTCGTGTGGTTTGCCACCTATATGTGCCGTGTCGAAAGTCTCGCGCAGAACGACAGCATGGGCATTGTGACCATCTGGGCTTCTATCTCGGGCGGTATTTTATATGTGATTGTCATCGAAGCGTCGCGTCGCTCGCTCGGCTGGATTTTGCCGATTCTGGCGTTGGTGTTTACCGCTTACGCATTGACAGGCGCGTATCTGCCGTTGGTTATCGCGCACCGCGGCTACAGCTTCAAGCGCATTTTTGAATTTTTGGCGGTTGCGGGCGACGGTCTGTTTGGCCAGTGCCTAACCGTCTCCGCTACGGTTATCTTCATGTTCGTCATGTTCGGTTCGTTTCTTGAGGCTTCGGGGTGTTCCGGCTTTATCAATGATATCGCCATCTCGCTGACCGGACGCATCAAAAGCGGCCCGGCGCTGTCCGCCGTTATTGCCTCGGCGCTGATGGGCACCATCAATGGCTCGGCTGTTGCCAACGTGGTCGGCACCGGCACCTTTACGATTCCGCTGATGAAATCGAGAGGCTACAAACCGGAATTCGCTGGCGGCGTTGAGGCGGTCGCATCGACCGGCGGCCAGATTCTGCCCCCCGTTATGGGCTCTGGCGCCTTTTTAATGGTCGCGTTTACCGCGGAATCTTACATGACCATTGTTAAGTGCGCGACGCTGCCCGCCATCTGTTATTTTGTCGGCTGCGCGTTCTCGGTTATTGCGCAGGCGGAAAAGGGCGGCATCGAGCCCACACCCGAAGATCAGATTCCGGTCACGAAAAAGGTACTCAAAGAAGGCTGGATCTATCTGCTGATCATCGCGGTGTTGGTTTACTGCCTGCTGGGCGCCCAGCTCTCACCTTCCCGCGCGGCGCTGTTTGCAATCTATTCGGTGCCGATCATTATGCTGTTCGATAAAAAGAAGCGCTTTACCTACAAGGAAATTATTCCGTCCCTGAAAAAATCGGGCTTTGGTGCCGTGTCGATTGTTCTGGGCTGTGCCTGCGCCGGTATCGTCGTTTCGATGGTTTCGTTGACTGGCATCGGCGTCGTATTTGGCGACATGATGATCTCCGCCTCGGGCGGCAGCCTGTTCATGTCGCTGGTCTTCACCGCCATGGCCTGCATCGTGCTTGGCATGGGTCTGCCGACGACGGCGGCTTATGTTATCGCGGCGTCGATCCTGGCCCCCGCGCTCATCAAGCTTGGCTTGGCTATGCTGACTGCCCATCTCTTCGTGTTCTACTTTGCCTGCCTGTCGGCTATTACGCCGCCTGTTGCGCTGGCCGCATACGCGGGAGCCGGCATTGCAAAGTGCAGCCCCATGAGCACCGCTATCGAGGCCTGCAAGGTCGGCTTTGCCGGATTTATCGTGCCGTTTGGCTTCTGCTATGACCCCGCCTTTATGATGCAGGGATCTACCAGCGCCATTCTCTATGTGTTCGGTACGGCGCTGCTCGGTGTGTGCGCCATGTCGATGGGCTTCCAAGGCTGGTATTTCAAGCGCCTGAACCGGATAGAAAGCATTGTGCTGCTGGGCGGCGGCTTAGGGTTGATCCATCCGGGCACGCTGTCGAATATAGTGGGCGTCGCCATCATGGTTGGAATGTATGTGTATGCCAAGAGCTCCAATAAAAAGGTGATGGCCTAAGTGCTTTAGCCACATTGCTTTATAACAAAAGCCCCGACATATGTCGGGGCTTTCAGCCTGTCAAAGAACAGCAGTATTCAGGTTGTGAAAACTGCTGTTCTTTGCATATATGGCGCCCAAACAAGGCAAAAGCGAGAAAAGCAAGGTCTGTTCCAAGCCCAAGTTGCCAGCTTTTTCAGATTCATGGCAGCGTACTTAAGCCTCACCCATTGTGTTACCCGGTCAAGGCCTCTATGCTGTGTATAACGCATGGCATGCTTCTCTTTTGCATCGCCAAACACACGCTCTATCGTTTCTTTTCGCATGGCGTAAATTTTTCTGGCCCACTCCGTTTTTCGCGTCTGCTCCGCCAAGTCCAGATACTTTTGCCAAATATGGCGCGAGAGTGTCTTCTGCCCCTTTTCATTGGCACCGCATAATTTTTTATTTGGGCAATTTACGCATTGCTTTGGGGTTGTTCGGTAGATTCGCTTGCCATCTTTGTCTGTTGTGGTGTGCCGCAGAACACCGCCTTTAGGGCAGGTGTAGGTGTCCTTTGCATCGTCGTATATATATTCCCATGGCTTGTATTGCTCTTTGTTGCCTTTGGGTCTGGTGTATGGGAGAATGGGAAGCTTCCCACCCTCAAATATTTTCTTCGCTATCCATGGGGTCTTATATCCGGCATCCATTGTCACAAAATTTATATCGAACGTTTCGCTTACCCTGTCGTATATCGCATCCCAGGCCACACTGTCATGCACATTACCGGCTGTTACCTCTACGTCCAATACAAAGCCGTGCCGTTCGCACACCGTATGGGCCTCATAGGCAAACTGTCTCTCGTGCTCGCCCTTAACGAACATTCCACAGTCCGGGTCAGTACCGGACACCGTCTTCTCCACCTTTGGCGGTTCGTCGTCATCGTCGTCGTCTTCTATCGGCGGTTTCCCCAACTTTTGACGGTCGGCATTCACCTCTGCACGAAGCTGCTCCTCGTAGATCTTTGCCGTTTTTGCTACCATCTCTTTTTGATGCTTCTTCTTATTCGCCGAGGCTTTGATGTGCGTTGCGTCAATAAAGATGCTGCTGGGGTCTACCATCCTGTTGTTAATCGCTTTGTTGAGGACATGCGCAAATATCTCTGTCGCCAATTCCGGTGGAAAACGCTTGCAGAAGGCGTAGCTCACCGTTGCAAAGTGCGGTATTTCGTCCAGAAGGCTGTAGCCCAGAAACCAGCGGTATGAAAGTGTGTCCTTAATGCGTTGGTGTGTCTGCCGCAAAGAGGGGATGCCATATAAATGCTGTATCAGCACCATTTTCACCAGCACCACTGGGTCTGTTCCGTTCCTGCCGTTGTCATGGCAATAGTAGGGGCTTAGGCGTTCGTACAGCCATTCGTAATCCATTATGCGCTCTATTTTCCGTAACAAATGGTCTGCCGGCACCAATGCGTCTAAATCTATGACCACCACATCGCGCCGTCCGTCTTTTTTCCAGTTTTCCACTTCGTCGCCCCCTTTTACACTTGCCTTGATTATACCAAAAAAGCCCCTCTAAAGCGACTTTTTTGACAAGCTGAAAGCCCCGACATATGTCGGGGCTTTGTGT
>DALYYK010000269.1:0-4475 GCA_031983305.1 Candidatus Fimivivens sp.
ACGTTTTTACCCAGCGTCTCACCGGTATTCTGTGGTCCATATACCGCCTTGACCAGCGTGTCGCCATTCATCCCTGCGGGGTTGACGGGCTTGCCATCCTTGTCGGTGTAGGTAACCCTTGGGTTTGTATTGGCGTTGTCACCAGCGTTATTTCTCGCCTTTTGCGCATTGTCGAACGCGTCCTTCACCTTAAAGGTATCCGGCGCTTTGGGCCTTGTACCGGGGCGGGTGACGCTCGGCACGCCCGAGGCCCGCACCTGCCCCTTGACATATTCGATGAGCGAGAGCGTCACCGAATAGACGCCCTGATAGCTGGTCTCGTACTTTAAATCGCGCAGCAGCACCGGCTTTGAGAGCTTCTGCCGGTCGGAGATGATCACGAGCCGCTGGGCGTTTTTGCTCTTGAGCAGATCGCCCAGATCGTCGAGCACCGCGTCGGCGGCGCGCCAGCCCTCCTGCCCGAGGTTTTGCTGCGTCAGCTCCAGCCGGATGCTCCAGCTTTTAAGCTTGGCGTTCTTGGCAATTGCAAAAGCGCCCGAGCCGATGCCGTCGTACTCGGCAACGTCGCGCGCGGCCGATTCCTCCACCGAGCTGACACCATAGAGCGCGCAGCCGCCTAAATAGACTTCGTAAGCCATGCTTTGACCTCCTTTATGTTTAAGATGGGATTACCGGCGCAGCTTTTTCTGCGCCTCTTTTATTTCCTCGGCCTTCTGCAAATCGGCGGCGTAGATAAAGGCCTGCACCTGAGGGGAATAGTTGATGTACTGGTCGGGGAGTATGCCGTGATTATTAAAGGCGAGGTAGGCGCGATAGCTCGTATCGTCGCCGCCCCGCCTCAGGAGTTTTTTACTTCACCGACCAGCTCATAAAAGTTGTTGACCTGCTGGTGCTTAAAGTAGCAGGCCAGCAGCACCCCCAACTGCGCCGCGTCGAGCAAAGATTTCAGCGCCTCGGCGGGGTTAAGGATGGTTCTGCCCTCCTTCTGGGAGAGGCCGCGCAGCAGCTCGGCGTCGCTGATATTGGGGGTGACAAGGCTCTTGGCAATGAGGGCGAGGGTCGTTTCCTCCTGCCCGCGGCCCTCGTAGAATTCGCGCACCTCACAAAGCTCGCGCGCTGTGAGGGTGCGCATCTCCCACACGAGGGGCGCGCCGTCCTCACCGGTAAAATCCTCCGAGAGGACAAAGCGCAGGTTGGGTTTTCTTTTGGGATTCAAAAAGCCTTCGAGATTTTTGTTATAAATTTTGTTGATTTGTTTGATGAATTTACCAAGATGTGCTAGAATGAGCAAAAAGAAACCTACGGGAGGGATCTACATGGTTCGGATGCAGCTTTTTCTTTTGAACCTGAAGGTGTTTGATTTGACGAATTACGACGAGCTTTTAAAAAGCGGCGCCGTCGCAAAGGGCAAGGAGCGCTACGCCCAGCGACTTGAGCTGCGTAATAAGGAATTGGCGCCTGTCGAAGCGTTTATCGCCGAGGTGGGCTTTGAAAATGTACGTAAAATTGCGGTGGCCCCGGGCGGCGAGGGTATCATGACCTACACGATTTTCTACGAAGACAATCGGTAAGGGTTAAAAGGTGTCTGCGATAAAGGGGAGCGGAAATCATTTCTCTCTTACTCAATCCGCGCTGCATCTCCCCCTTTAACAAACAAAAGTGATAGGGAGCCTTTGATATGATACGGGTAAAGACCTTTGCATTTCACGAATATACCTTTCGCACCTACAACGAAGACGATCTAAAGAGCAGCCAGCGCGAAAGAGCCAATGAGAAGTACGAAAAAATATTATCCGATCGTGCAAAGAAATTGGAGCCTATGGAGGATTTTATAACTGAAATCGGGCGTGAAAATATTTTTAAAATTACAACTGCTGGTAATAGCAGTCTTTTTGTGTATACCATCTTCTACGAAGATGGCAGCCCCTGTCGCATATAACCGCCCCCTTTCACATGACCGCTTTACCCTTACATAATGGAGGTTTTAGAAATGATTAGAATGAAAATATTTAAAGTAGACCCGGGGAAATTTGATATTGCTAGCTCAGACGAATATTTAAAAAGTAAAGGAGAAAAAGGACTCGCTTTATACAACCAAAAAATGAAATCACAGGAAGAAGAGATTGCACCGATAGAGAACTTTATAGCTGAAATTGGCTTTGAAAATATACGCAGCATAATAACCTCAACAGGCAGTCCTTATTATTTGACTTACACCATCTTCTACGAAGACAACGGTCGGGGCCGCAGATAGCTTTAACCAAAACCGCAGGTATGTATCCTGCGGTTTTTCATACAGAGACCTGTTCTTCCATTTTCAACACCTCATTGAGCATGTCTTTAAACTCCGAGAGCGTCAGGCTGGTTCGCAGCGTGTTAATGACGATTTCACTTTTCACATGGCGATCGGCGGGTTTGTTGGACAACTGTTTAAGCCCGTCTGCCACCGCGCTAAGCTGTGCCGCTACCTCGGTATTGCCGGTCTTAACAGCGTCACGCATAGCGTCTGCTGCCGTTCGACTGTCGTTTATCTGGTTTTTATAGACGCTGTAGCCCGATTCAGGGTCCTTATAGGGGTCATATGGGCTATCAGGCTGGTCAGAGGGGTTTGCACCGGAATTAGACTGATTTTTGCCGTGGGCCGATAAATCAGGGCCAATGCCGGTCATAATTGCCCCGGTTACCGCCATCTTGGCTACCCTATCAGCGTTCTCTTTTGCCTGATCAGGGCTGCCGCTAGCCGCTATTACGGCAACTGCTGCCGTCTTAGCAACTACACCGGCTTTCTCTTGGCCGTCCTGCTCCTCCTGCTCCGCTTTCTTCTTTTTGTTGCTGGCAATCAGACCGACAATAGCCGCAATCAGCACGCCGCCGATGAGTAGTGGGGCAATAGAAGAAAGCATCGGGCCAAAAGCGGCCATCTTGCCAAAAAATCCAGCCGCACCGGCTAATTTACCGCCCAATTCTCCAAAGTTCTTTCCCATTTTAGTAATATTAACTAGGCTATCGCCTGCATCCCCCAAACTGCCTACTGCACCTACAGCGCCAAAAGCGGTATTAGCCACATCATTCGCGGTGCTGCCCGAACTGCCCAACTGTTCTAAAAGTGGCACCATTTTGGCAACATCACCTGACAGGGTACTCACCAGCAGATGCATAGCAGCAGCGCCTTCCAGCGCCGCAGCGTTATAGAGCTGTTGTTCGTTAAGCTGCGCGCGCGATAATTCTCCCAGCCCTGTAAAGCTTCCCAGCACAGCGCTAAAAAACTGGCTGTTTGTGTCCAGCGTAATCAGTGCTGTTCCACTTAGCATTTGCATGGTGGCATATTGCTGATTGAGCAGCGTCTGTATTGCCTCGCCCTGCTTTTCCGTCGTATCAATTAGCTCGTCCGGCATTAAAACAACGGGTTTTTCATTAGCCATTTTTATCTTGTCACTCCTTTTTGTTTTATGTTATCATTAAAGAAAAATCCGGGAGGTTTTATATTTATGATTCGAATGAAAGTTTTTAAAGTAGATTCAAGCATATCCTGCGATGAAGCGACACCATTAAGAGCCAAATATGTAGCTCCTATTGAAACGTTTATCGCTCAAATTGGTTATGATAATATTAAAAATATTGTTGTATCTGCCCCAAACAGCATCAACTCCTACTACACTTTTTTCTACGAAGACAACCAGCCCTATACCCCCTATGTCGAAGACGAGCCTAAAAAGAAAGGCCTTTTCGGCTAACACACATTTACAAAGCGCACAGGGCCTCTTGTGCGCTTTTTTGCGTCCTAACCTCTCCCCCGCCGCCTACCCTCAATACTTATCCAAAACCGTAAACCGCTGCCCGCCCGCGTGCCGCATAACCAGCACATGGTCGCCGGGCATCATTTCCGTCGTGATGGTCACCGGCACATCGGTCAGCTTAATGCTGCGCACCGTGCCGCTGCCCTCAATCTCGACGCCCTCGCCCTCTATAAGCGCGCAGGTCAGCTTGCCCTCAATCTTCTTCATCTTGGCCGGAATATGCACCATATCCAGCGGCACATCCATCGGCAGCGCGTCGATGCGCAGCACATTGCCCAAATAGGTGGCATAGCCAATCTCGCACGGGCTTTCGGTGCGGATGGCCTCGCGTGCAAGCTTTTTAAGATAACTGACTGTATTCATAAAAAACAGCTCCTTTTGCCGCTAATATGCGGCATATTTTTATATTTTTGTGCATAGGCTGTATAAGCTCCACCCGCGCGCCATTTTTGAAAAAACCGTGTGCGCGCGAAGGCGGATTTTGTCGAAATGCTCTATTTTTAGCGTCATATTTTGCTGTAATGCCCTATTTTTTGTCTTATCGTGCAATTTCTTGACGCAAATTTGTGCAAATTTACATCACGATTTCGACCCGATTTTCACGTTAAATTCGCGCGGCATGTCGTATTTTGTCGAAATGGTAGTGGCGGGCGGTTCCTTTAGGCCGCCCGCCACCCC
>DALYYK010000270.1:0-4416 GCA_031983305.1 Candidatus Fimivivens sp.
ATAGGCGGCCGCGTCGCGCGACGCCGGATGTCCGTGCACAATAGCTGCTGTGCAAGCTTACACCAGCTCGATAATCGCCATCTCGGCCGCATCGCCGCGACGGGGGCCGGTACGGATAATACGGCAGTAGCCGCCGTTGGTATCCTTGTACTTGGGAGCGATATCATCAATGACCTTCTTTGCCACCGTTTCTTTGGTGATAAAGGAGAACACCTGACGCTTGGAATGGAGGTCGCTGCGCTTAGCAGTGGTAACGATCTTCTCCGCTGCAGCGCGAACCTCCTTGGCACGGGTAACGGTGGTCTCAATGCGACCGTTTTCCATCAGGTAGGTCACCATTGCCCGCAGCATCGCCATGCGGTGATCGCTGGTTCTGCCGAGTTTTCTTGTGCCTGGCATAATTTATTCACTCCTTGCTATAAGGTTGTTTTTACATTGGGCAATCTTAAATTGCCGCCGTAAAGAAAGCGGATCGCTGTTATTCCTCTTCCCTGCTCAGGTCAAAGCCCAGCGACTGAAGCTTGGCGATAACCTCCTCGAGGGATTTTTTACCGAGGTTTCTGACCTTCATCATTTCCTCGGGGGATTTGTTGACCAAATCGCCTACGGTGTTAACGCCCGCCCGCTTGAGGCAGTTGAATGCGCGCACCGACAGGTCAAGCTCTTCAATTGTCATCTCAAGTGCCTTTTCCTTGCCCGAATCTTCCTTCTTTTCAAGAATTTCGGTGGAGAAGGTCTCGTCGGAGAGATCCACAAAGTGGTTGAGTTGTCGATTGAGGATCTTGGCCGCCAGACTGACCGCTTCCTTGGCGGAAATGGTGCCGTCTGTCCACACCTCTATGGTGAGTTTGTCATAGTCGGTGATCTGCTCGACGCGGGTATTTTCGACCGTGTAATTCACCTTGAGCACCGGCGTGTAAATGCTATCTACCGCGATGGTGCCAATGGGCGCTTTTTCCAGCTCGGTGACCTTGTTGCGGTCGGCCGGGACATAACCCTGGCCTTTTTGCAGCACAATCTCCATCGAGAGACGTCCGCCTTCGCTGATCGAAGCGATGTGCATATCGGGGTCAAGAATCTCGACCTCAGAATCGCAGATGATGCTGCCGGCCGTAACCTCACACTCACCCTCCGCATCGATGCGCACCGTCTTGGGGCCGTCACAGTAAAGCTTGGCGTTTAAACCCTTGATGTTGAGGATCATCTCGGTGACATCCTCTTTAACACCCTCTACCGTCGAAAATTCATGCTGGATTCCGTCAATTTTCACCGAAATTACAGCTACGCCGGGAAGCGAGGAGAGAAGCACACGTCTTAAGCTGTTGCCCAACGTGGTTCCGAAACCGCGGTCCAGCGGTTCAGCGACAAACTTTCCGTAACGGCCATCATTCGAGATTTGTGCGGTTTCAACCTTGGGCTCAATAATTTTAACCATAATAACCCTCCCTTTCGAGCGGCAGTTACGCCGCCTCTGTCGTTCCCCTGCTGATTGACAAAAAGGGATTACTTAGAGTAGAGCTCGACGATGAGGTGCTCAGAAACCTCGTAATCGATCTCCGTACGATCGGGCAGCGAAACAACGGTAGCGGAGAAGTTCGCGGCATCCTTGGTCAGCCACTTGGGAACCAGCCACTTGGAGTTTTTCTCAATCGTATCCTTGAACTTGACCGAAGCACGGCTCTTTTCGCGGATGGCGATCACCTCGCCGGGCTTGACGAGATAAGAGGGGATATCTACCTTAGCGCCATTGATGGTGAAGTGGCCGTGACCGACCAGCTGTCTGGCCTCGCGGCGGGTGCTGGCGTAGCCCAGGCGGAACACAACGTTATCAAGACGGCGCTCGAGCAGTTGGAGCAGAACCTCACCGGTAATGCCGCTGGCGCTGCTCGCCATCAGGTAATATTTATAGAACTGCTTCTCAAGAACACCATAGATGAACTTGAGCTTCTGCTTCTCGTTGAGCTGTAGCGCATATTCGCTCTGCTTCTTGCGCGTGTTCTGCTTCTGGTTGCGGTGGGACTCCTTGTGGATGCCCATAACAGCCGGAGAGATCTTGAGCGTCTTGCATCTCTTGAGAACAGGTTGCTTGTTTGTAGCCATCAATCAATTCCTCCTTTATTCGATGATTAGACGCGTCTTCTCTTGGGAGGGCGGCATCCGTTATGGGGGATCGGGGTAACGTCCTTGATCAGGCTGACCTCGAGTCCCGCGGCCTGAAGCGCGCGGATAGCAGCCTCACGGCCTGAGCCGGGGCCCTTAACGTAGACCTCAACGGTCTTAAGGCCGTGCTCCATCGCAGCTTTCGCGGCGGTTTCGGCAGCGGTCTGCGCGGCAAACGGAGTGGATTTTCTCGAGCCTCTGAAGCCGAGTCCGCCCGAAGACGCCCACGACAGCGCATTACCCTGCGTATCGGTAATGGTGACGATGGTGTTGTTAAAGGTGGACTGAATGTGCGCTGCACCACGCTCAATATTCTTGCGCTCACGGCGGCGGGTACGGGTGACAACGCCCTTTTTAGTCTGCTTAGCCATCTAAATGTGTCCCTCCCTTACTTCTTCTTGTTGGCAATGGTCTTCTTGGGACCCTTGCGAGTACGGGCATTGGTCTTGGAACGCTGTCCGCGAACCGGCAGGCCCTTTCTGTGACGGACGCCGCGATAGCATCCGATTTCGACAAGACGCTTGATGTCAAGCTGCACACGGCTGCGAAGGTCGCCTTCTACCGCAAGGTTCTTATCGATATACTCACGCAGCAGAGCCTCATCGGCTTCGGTGAGATCTCTAACACGGGTGTCGGGATTGATTCCGGTTGCCTTGAGAATGTCGTTGGCGGTTTTGCGACCAATACCGAAGATATAGGTCAGACCGATTTCAACGCGTTTCTCGCGCGGCATGTCAATACCAGCTATACGAGCCATACTTTGTTACACCTCCATTGTTTTCGGTTGGCGTTAGCCCTGACGCTGCTTGTGCTTGGGGTTCTCGCAGATCACCATAATGCGACCCTTGCGCTTGATTACCTTGCACTTTTCACACATGGGCTTAACGGAAGGTCTTACTTTCATGATAAATACCTCCATTCTAGGGAGCGGCCTAAAATTACAAAATGACTCATGGGCGCATTGCCGCTCAGAAAAGCGCCGCACAAGATGAGTTTACGCTATTTGGATCTCCAGGTAATCCGGCCTTTGGTAAGATCATAAGGAGAAATCTCCATCGTGACCTTGTCGCCGGGGAGGATCCGGATAAAGTTCATGCGCAGCTTGCCGGAAATATGGGCGAGAAGCTTGTGGCCCCCCTGAATTTCTACAACAAACTGAGCATTGGGCAGAGCTTCTTTTACAATACCCTCCACCTCAATGACGTCATCCTTTGCCAAGGTCATTCCCCTCCTTGTCACAATTCGCAGCAAACGCGCGCAATGCGCATTTAAGCTTTCGGTCGGTCATCATACATTCGTCAGAAAGTTCTGCCGCAGTTTGAGCCAGATGCTTCTTTCGTTTGCGCTTAGGTTTTGCCAACGGTCGGCTTTTGCCGTTTGCTATCAGCGCAAAGTCCTCTTCGACCGCGCAAACGGCAAACCACTGGCCGGCGTCGCGGCCAGCTAAGGCCTTTACCACCATGCCCGGACGCATATCCAACCACCTCACAGCTTCGTGAGGATGACCGGGCCGTCCGAGGTAATGGCCACAGTATGCTCAAAGTGCGCCGAGAGCGAATGGTCGCGGGTCACGACGGTCCAGTCATTGTCTAAGACTTTGACGGCCCATGTGCCGGCGTTGATCATCGGCTCGATGGCAATAACCATGCCGGCCGCCAATCTGACGCCATGCCCGGCATTGCCATAGTTTGGCACCTCGGGCGCCTCATGAAGATTCTTGCCCACGCCGTGCCCGACATAGTCGCGCACGACCGAATAGCCCGCCGGCTCCACCGTGTTTTGCACCGCGGCCGAAATATCTCCGACGCGATTACCCACAACGGCCTGCGCAATACCGTTGGCAAGCGCTGCCTGCGTTGTGTCGAGCAGCGCCTGTGCCTCGGGTGCAATTTTGCCACACGCAAAGGTGTAGGCCGAGTCTCCGTGATAACCACCAATTTTGGCACCGACATCGATGCTTACAATGTCCCCCTCGCGAAGGACCCTGTCGTCGGGAATGCCGTGGATGACCTCGTCGTTAACCGAGATGCAGGCCGCGGCGGGAAAACCGCCGTAGCCCAGAAACGAAGGCGTTGCACCGCAGCGCACAATATACGCGTGGATGGCGCGATCAACCTGACGCGTGGTAACGCCGGGCCGAATCTCCGCGCCGCCCACATGGAGCGCCTGTGCCGTGATAGCGCCCGCCTTGCGCATCAGTTGCAGCTCGTCTTTGGTTTTAAGGATTACCATCATCAGTCAACTCCAAGTATGGAA
>DALYYK010000271.1:0-4405 GCA_031983305.1 Candidatus Fimivivens sp.
CGCAGCGTGCTCACCGAGATAGCCGCAACGCTCAGCAGCACCGCGGCCGCAAAGCCGTAGACCAGTATTGTGCCGCCCAGATAAAATCCTGTCTCGGTATCGATATATAAAATCTTTAACAAAATACGCAATAACGCGGCGATCAATGTTCCGCCCAGAAACATTTTAATACTTTTTTTATACAACCGTTTTTCATCGCCTTTCTTGTGCGCCGCTTAAATCGGGGGTATAGGCCAAATCATATTTGGCGGCCTGTCCGCATAAGCTGGCAATAGAAGTATTTTATCCCATCCGACTGCTAAAGTCAATAAAGCCAAAAGAAAGGGATGTCCTATGCGGGCCACAATATTTTTCTTAGTGCTGCTGACGCTTCTGACCGTCGCCATCCCCTTTGCCGCCTCATTGTCGGCGCAGGGGGATATTTTGTCTTTTTCTGAGCACACGCCGGCTTCAAGCGCTTCGTCTGTTCCCGCCTCTTCGTCGCCGGTGGCAAGCATTTTGCCGGAGGTTGAAAGCAAGCCCACCGCCACAACGTCTACCGCCCCCTCCGACGTCGATATTAAGGCGCGCACAACCTTTAAGATTTTTGACCGATCCACCAAGAAAGTATTCACTTTAGATGCCGCAGAATATATCCGCGGCGCTGTCGCGTCTGAGATGCCCGCGACCTTCCACCAACAGGCGTTGACCGCACAGGCCATTGCCGCGCACACCTGGGCGCTCTATAGCGCCGAGCAGCAGGCAAAAAGCCCGGATCCCGCGCTTAAGGGCGCGGACTTTTCCGCCGATCCCGAACGGCTTGAGGGTTATATCACCCAAGAGCGGTTCTTTGAGCGCTACGGCAGCGCCGCCGAGCTGTTTTGGCCTAAGATCTGTGCCGCCGCCGACTATGCGTTAACCCGCATTGTCGCCTACGACGGCGAGCCCGCGCTGACGGCCTACCACTCAACCAGCGTGGGCCACACCGAAGCCTCTGAAAATGTCTGGGCCGTGGCGCTGCCCTATCTCGTGCCGGTTGAGAGCGACGGCGACCTGCTCGCACCCGACTATAAGGTGACCGAGACATATGATAAAAAGACGATGAAGCTGCTTTTGACACAGGCCTTTCCCGACGTGACGCTCAACGACAACACGCCCGAAAAGTGGATCCTCCCGCTTGAGACGTCAGAGTCGGGCTACGTAACGCTGGCCAAGGTCGGCGATCTTGAGGTACACGGGCAGGCGGTACGCAATGCGCTGAGCCTGCGCTCGGGCTGTTTTTCAATCGCCTATCAAGGCGGAACCTTCTCGATTGAAACACGCGGCTATGGCCACGGGGTGGGTTTAAGTCAATACGGTGCCGATTTTATGGCGCGTCAGGGCAACTCTTGTGAAGAGATTTTGCTGCATTATTACCCCAATACCGAAGTCATAACAGTATCATAACGGCACGCAGCGGCATATGATACGACATAACCCCTTTTAATTTTTCATATATTTAGACCGTAAGGTGGTGAATTGATTTGAATATGCCGTCCAATCTCTCTCCTTCACAGATGGATGCCATGCTGAAACTGGCGGGCCAGAAGCTGGGCCGCGACCCGCAAGCGATCAAAGATCAGTTGGAAAAAGGTAACCTTGACCAGTTGGGCATCAATGCACAGCAACAGCAGCAAATCGGACAATTGCTGAAAAATCCGCAGGCGCTTTCTCAATTTTTAGAGCAGCCGCAGATCAAGCAGATGCTAAACCAGTTGATGAAAGGCAGATAAACCATGGATGACCTTGCCTCGATGATCACACAATTTCTGAGCAGCGAAGAAGGCATGAACCAGCTTCGTTCGGTCAGCGCCGCACTGGGCCTTCCCGATATCGGGGCGGCCGCGCCGCAGGCCGGTCAAAACAGCTTTGTGCCACCGCCTGTCAATAACGGCAGCGCACCGGCTGGCGGCGGCGGTATTCCCTTCTTCTCGTCTCAGGGGTCATCATCGCAGGCAGGGGCGCCCTCTCTCGATTTAAACACCATTATGCTGATGCAGCGCGCTATCTCGGCGCTGAACCAAGACGATCAGAACACCGAGCTGCTACGCGCCTTAAAGCCGCATTTTTCTGAAGAGCGCGCCAAAAAGGTCGACGATGCGATCCGCATCCTCCAATTGATTCGCCTGCTGCCGCTTGTTAAGGACTTGGGATTGTTTAACCGTCTGAAGGGCGGTGACAATCCATGAGCTTGAGCTATTTCCCTGATACGCAAACGCTGACGATGCAGCAAGAGGCGCTCAAACGGGTGCGCGATATGCAGCTGCGTGCCAGACAGTCGGTAGAGCAGTCCAATACCTTCCCCGAGGCGTCGTTTCAACAGGCTATCCCCATGCAACCGTCTGGATCGCCGGTGCAGCCGCAGTTTCAGATGCCGCCTTCCTATCAGACGCCTTTTCAAACGCAACAGTTCCAGCAGACTGGAGCGCCGCAACAAGCGCCGCCCGGGCGGTTGCCCCAGCAGAACATGCCGTTACAAAGCAATATGCCGCAGGGCTTTCCGCAGCAGAATATGCCGCAGGGCGGCATACAACAGGGCCCGCAGCAACAGGCAACGCCACAGGGCAATATGCGGCAGGGAACCCAGCGGCAGTCCAGCCCTGCCCAGCCAAACAATATCCTCGCGCATCTGTTTGGCGGCAGCCGTCAATCTGGGGCACAAAACCAGAACAGCGGCGGGCAAAGGAACGCTTCTCAAAGCGCAAATCAAAGCACCTCCCGCCCGGGTGCCGCCGGCCTGCTCGATATGCTGCGAAAACAAGGGCTGGGCGATTCGGTCAGCGGGCTGGGTGAAACGTTGCAAAGCACCATTTCGTCCGTTTCAGAGCCGATATCCGGCCTTTTAGACAGCTTTGGCATCGATGGAGAAAAGCTGGTGATCCTGCTCGTGATGTGGGCCATTTTCAACGAGCATAAAGACAACAAAATGCTGCTGATGGCGCTGGGCTACCTGCTATTGTAATGCCTCGCATCTTGCCGTAGAAGACATTTTGTGTTAAACTGGTAAAAATGTCTAGTGAGGTGATGCGCCATGTGGAACAGATGGCAGTTAAAAGAGAGCGCAAAGACGGTTCTGCGTGCTTCGTACTGGAAAGCCCTTCTGGTTAGCTTGATTTTATTCTTTACATCGGGCCGCGACGGCCTCTCCATTCACTTTGATCAGGGGGATTTTGATTACCTTTTTAACCAAGTTGATTCGTGGTTGTCGCTGCCCTTTCTTACGATGCTGTTTGGAACCTTCCTGTCAATATCGCTGGCATCGGCGCTGATTGCTATTTTAGTGTTCAGCCCGTTGGAAGTAGGCGTTCGCTATTATTTTCTCGAATCGACCCAAATGCGTTTTAATCTTGAGAACGTCATACGCGGCTTTACCGGCGGGCGTTATCGAAATGTTGTCATAACCATGCTGCTGCGCGGTATTTATAACGCGCTATGGTCTCTCCTGTTGATCATCCCCGGTATTATTAAGGCTTATTCCTATGCGATGGTCCCCTATTTGTTGGGGGAAAACCCCAGTATTCCGCCAAGCCGCGCGATTGAGATGTCAATGCAAATGACCGATGGCCACAAATGGAATATGTTTGTTTTAGATCTTTCTTTTATTGGATGGTTTTTGCTCGGTGCATTAGCGCTTGGCGTCGGTTCCCTGTTTGTTTTGCCTTATCCCAATACCACGCACGCCCAGCTTTATGTTGCGCTGCGCACGATTGCCCTTGATCGACAAATTATTTCGTTACAAGAGTTAGATGCCTATTAAGTGAAAACACCCGCATAACAAGAAAAAGGCCCGCCGGAATATCCGGCGGGCCTTAAGTCCATTATAAGTTTTTGGGGAAAAGCGCCGCTTAAAGCCCCCACAAACAAATTGCTCTTTAATATTCACCTGTAAGCAAGTTGTGCGAGGACATACAAGCGGGTAAATTACCGACGGTAGAGCAAGTGGTGCGAACAGGTTCTAAAGCGCCTAATAAGGCCTGCGATGACTTTATCTAAAGATTATAATTTATGTGAACAGTGACTCGCTTGCTCAATACTTGAATCGAAAATTCTCCAACACAACTGGAGATTTCCAGCTTCTAATCAAAAATCGAATTGGTAATTTGAATCGGACCCAAAAAGCATGATACCGGCTTGTCTCAAAAGACAGCAAAATATGTACTGCAACTTGCTAAAGCTGTCGGTTCCTAGAGCTCTTACGTCCAATAAGGCCGATTTATTGTCATTCGATTTACGCAATACTAGGTGAAAGCGCTCTCCACTCCACCGACAGAGACGTGGTTTCCATCATATAAGTAAATAAAAAACAAACACCCTCGCAATTGCGAAGGTGTCTGTAAAGGTGCCGGCACCGACCTATTTTCCCAGGACGTCTCCATCCAAGTATTTT
>DALYYK010000272.1:0-4401 GCA_031983305.1 Candidatus Fimivivens sp.
AAGGTCGCACGCCCCTTCAATATCGTGACCAAGGGCACTGTCAGCGAGGTCGCGCAGGATTTCATCGGATTTATCCTGAGCGTGGACGGTCAGGCTGTTGTTGAAAAGAACGGCTATATCAATGTGGAAGTGACCGACGATTACACCAGCAAAAAGCCTTCCGGCAAGATTGTCGTCGCGGGGTCCTCCTCGGTGACGCCGGTTATGGAAAAGCTCAAGGAAGCCTACGCCGCCGTCAACCCCAACGCAACCATCGAGGTGCAGCAGAGCGACTCGACCACCGGCGTCAACTCGGCCATCGACGGCATCTGCGACATCGGTATGGCCTCACGTGAAATCAAGGACAGCGAGCTTGAAAAGGGTATCACCCCCACCGTCATCGCGATTGACGGCATCGCGGTCATCGTCAATAACGAAAACACCGTCAACGGACTGAGCGCCGATCAGGTGCTCGCCATCTACACCGGCGGGGCCACCCAGTGGAAAGAGGTCGCCTAAACACAACCCAAGATAACGCAGCTGTTCAAGACGCGGAGAATACCCGCGTCTTGCGGCGTATCCAGATGTCGACCCCTTAAAGAGAGAGGAAGGATTTTGTGAAGCTTAAAGAGCAGGTTATGAAGCTGGTGTTCCTGCTGGCCGCCTGTACCTCGATTGCAGCCGTGGCGCTCATCTGCGTGTTCCTTTTTTCAAACGGCGTACCCGCGATGGCGAAAATCGGCTTTTTCGATTTTGTCTTAGGACGCAAGTGGCGGCCTAGTAACGATATTTTTGGCATTCTGCCGATGATTGCGGGCAGCCTTTGGGTCACGATCGGCGCAATGGCGCTCGGGGTGCCGACCGGCATTTTAACGGCGGTGTTTCTGGCGCGGTTTTCTCCCAAGTGGCTTTACCGGCTCTTAAAGCCCGCCATTGAGCTGCTGGCGGGTATTCCGTCGGTCATCTACGGCTTCTTCGGGCTGGTGGTGCTGGTGCCGCTCGTGCGCCGCATCTTTTCAGATTCCGGTACGACGGGCGACACGATGCTTACGGCGATGCTGCTGTTGGGCATGATGATTCTTCCGACCGTTATCAACGTCTCAGAGGCGGCGATCAGGGCCGTGCCAGAAAGCTATTACGAAGGCGCGCTGGCCCTCGGCGCGACGCACGAGCGCAGCGTGTTTTTTGCCCTGATGCCCGCAGCCCGATCCGGTCTCTTGGCGGCGGCGATTCTCGGCGTGGGGCGCGCCATCGGCGAGACGATGGCTGTTATGATGATCGCGGGCAACCAGGCCAGAATGCCGGCGGGACTGCTCAAGGGTGTACGCACATTGACCTCGAACATCGCGCTTGAGATTGGCTACGCCGCCGATCTGCACCGCGAGGCGCTCGTCGCAACCGGCGTCGTGCTGTTTGTTTTTATCCTGCTCATCAATCTGCTGTTCACACTGGTCACCAGGAGGGAGAAATCATGAAGCTGCCGAAAACGACCAAAACGGCCGATCCGCTTTCTCTCGCGCTGCGCGCGCTGGTCTGGCTTGCGGCCGCGGTGACGGTGCTGGTGTTTGGCTCAATCGTGGGCTATGTGCTGATCAAGGGCGTGCCGAACCTGACGCCGTCGCTTTTCTCCCTCCATTATAACAGCGAGAATGTCTCGTTACTCCCCGCGCTGGTCAACACGATCAGCGTCACGGCGCTGTCGCTGCTCGTGGCGGTGCCGCTGGGGGTTTTCTCGGCCGTGTACACCGTGGAATATGCGCGCCGGGGCAATAAGCTGGTCAAAATCGTGCGCATGACCGCCGAAACGCTGTCGGGCATTCCCTCGATCGTCTACGGCCTGTTCGGTTTTCTGTTTTTTGTGTCGGCGCTGGGCTGGGGCTATTCAATGCTCGCGGGCGTTTTGACGCTGGCGATCATGATTCTGCCGCTGATCATGCGCACGACTGAGGAGGCGCTCAAATCGGTGCCCGACGCCTTTCGCGAGGGCAGCTTCGGCTTGGGCGCCGGCAGGCTGCGCACCGTGTTTAAAATTGTGCTGCCTGCGGCGCAGCCGGGCATCTTGGCCGGCGTTATCCTCGCGGTGGGGCGCATCGTCGGCGAGACGGCGGCGCTGATCTACACGGCTGGAACGGTCGCAAAAATTCCGGGCTCGCTGTTGGAATCGGGCCGAACCCTCTCGGTGCATATGTATGCGCTGGCAAGCGAGGGATTGTATATCGACCAGACCTACGCGACGGCGGTGGTGCTGCTGGTCATCGTGGCCGGAATCAATGCGCTGTCGTCAGAGCTGGCACGCAGGCTGACACGAGAGAGGTAGATGTAAAATGGAAAATAAATTTACGGTAGAAGCACTCGACCTTTATTACGGCGATTTTAAGGCGCTCAAGCGCGTCTCGCTGGATATCGCGCCCAATGAGATTACCGCGTTTATCGGCCCCTCGGGCTGCGGAAAATCCACGCTGCTAAAGACGCTCAACCGCATGAACGACCTCGTCGAAGGCTGCCGCATCGACGGCAAGGTGCTGCTCGACGGCGAGGATATCTACAACGGCATGGATGTCAATCTTCTGAGAAAGCGGGTGGGCATGGTGTTCCAAAAGCCGAACCCCTTTCCGATGAGCGTCTATGACAACATCGCGTTCGGGCCGAGAACCCATGGCGTTAAAAACCGCTATAAGCTTGATGAAATTGTTGAGAAATCGCTGCGCGACGCCGCCATATGGGACGAACTCAAAGACCGCCTCAAGAAAAGCGCGCTGGGGCTCTCAGGCGGGCAGCAGCAGCGCCTGTGCATCGCGCGCGCCCTCGCGGTGAACCCCGAGGTGCTGCTCATGGATGAGCCGACCTCGGCGCTTGACCCGATTTCGACGCTTAAAATAGAGGAGCTTGCCGCTGAGCTTAAAAAGAACTATACTATTGTCATCGTCACCCACAACATGCAGCAGGCGGTCAGAATATCGGATAAAACGGCCTTCTTTCTGCTGGGCGAGATTGTGGAATTCGACACGACCGACAACATATTTTCTAGACCGAGGGATAACCGCACCGAGGACTACATCACAGGGAGGTTTGGATGATGAGAAGCCGCTTTGACGACCAACTGGAACTATTAAACCGCGAGCTGACCCATATGGGCGCGCTGTGTGAAAATGCGATTGCCAGCGCGGCAAAGGCGCTTTTTGAAAGCCGGGACGGTCAGGCGCTGGCGCTTAAAGCGATTGAAACCGATACCCGCATCGACCAGAAGGAGCGCGAGATCGAAGCGCTTTGCCTCAAGCTGCTGCTGCATCAGCAGCCGGTCGCGAAGGATCTGCGCCAGATTTCCTCGGCGCTTAAAATGATCACCGATATGGAGCGCATCGGCGATCAGGCGTCGGACATCGCCGAAATTGTACGCACCGGCGGCATCAGCGTCATGGATGAGGACGGTACGCTGCCGGTCTCGCCGATGGCGCGCGCCGCGATCAAGATGGTGACCGACAGCATCGAGGCGTTTGTGCAAAGAGACATCGCGCTGGCGCAGGCGGTCATCGCCGACGACGACGTCGTAGACGATTATTTTATCCAAATTAAAGACGCCCTGATCGCGCTGATTTCACAGCAGCACGCGCAGGGTGAGTGGGCGCTTGATCTGTTGATGATTGCCAAATACCTCGAGCGCATCGGCGACCACGCAACCAACATTGCCGAATGGGTGGTTTTCTCAATCACCGGCGCGCATCCGAAGGACAAGGGGGAGGCCAATGATCTACTGCGTTGAGGATGACGACAGCATCCGCGAGCTCGTGGTCTATACGCTGCGTTCGGGTGGGTTTGAGGCCGTGGGCTTTTCTGACGGCAACCAGCTTGACGAGGCGCTACGAAAAGAGACCCCCGCACTGATTTTGCTCGACGTTATGCTGCCGGGCGAGGACGGGGTGAGTATTCTGCGCCGGATACGCGCCTCGGCGCGGCTGCGGCGCGTGCCGGTCATTCTGGCCACCGCCAAGGGAGCCGAATACGACAAGGTGCTCGGGCTCGATTCGGGCGCGGACGACTATATCGCCAAACCGTTTGGCATGATGGAGCTGCTCTCGCGCGTCAAGGCGGTGCTGCGGCGCTGCGCGCCTGAGGGAGAGAACCAAAGCCTGACGGCGGGCGCGGTCTGCATGCAGCTCGACCGTCATCTTGTCACGGTGGAGGGGCAGGAGGTTGCGCTGACGCTTAAGGAGTTTGAGCTACTGCGGCTTTTGATGGGTAGCCCCGGCCGCGTGTTCACGCGCGATATGCTGATCGAAACGCTGTGGGGCTACGATTTTGACGGCGAAACCCGCACCGTGGATGTGCATGTGCGCACGCTGCGCCAGAAGCTGGGCAGCGCCGCCAGCATCATCGAAACGGTGCGCGGCGTCGGCTACCGGTTGGGAGTGGGGCTATGACAAA
>DALYYK010000273.1:0-4397 GCA_031983305.1 Candidatus Fimivivens sp.
CGGCAATTTCAACCGTGCAGGAGCCGGAGAGCTGTTCCTCCATATTTATAATAACGGATTCCGGCAGCTTTCCGCGATAGGGGGCAACAACACATTCTCTGTACTGTGCCGCCGCCTGTATCGGGTCGAGGTTTGCAACCACAAGTCCCGGCACTTCCGCAATCGGCACACCCTTACTATCCAGTTCGGTGCTGAACACATCCTGCAAGTTGGAAGCGGGGTCGGTGCTGACAAGCAGCACCTTCTTTCCGCTGTCAGCAAGGCTCACAGCAGTAGCACAGGCGATAGAGGTTTTTCCAACACCGCCCTTGCCGGTATAGAACAGGTATTTTGTGAGGTTTAGATGTTGCAAGTCAAACTCTTTCATTGGCAGCAGCCCTCTGAGCAGCAGCACCCGCCATCGGCTTTCTTCGTTTCGGTCGCTTCCAAATACAAGGCCGGGATCTCCAGCCATGCCGCAATTTCTTCATTGGTAGGGTACGCCTTCGTCTTAACGATTTCTCCGTCAATGACCGTGGCAGGTAAAGACTCTACACCATCGCCCATAATCAGCTTATTGATGTCGGTATTGTTAATAAACGCCTGTGGAGCGCTGCTGAGGTTAAAACGGACAGCGGTAATGCCATTCTTTTGCAGGTTATTAAATACGGTAGAAATGCGGAGCAGTTCGGGATCGACGCCGACGCCGCAGATGCCGGTTTCACAGCACATGGCCGGCTCGTAAATAGACATTGTTTTCATGGAAAAGTCACTCCTTAAATTAGTGTTGGATGGTGTATCAGAACAGCAACAGCCACTATCACAGCAGCCGCTTTTCCCAGTAAAAAACCGTTCAAGATTGTCTGGCAGCATATAGGTTTCTGCTGTTTGAGGTTGCCCGCCATAAATGGCCTTTAGGATACCGTCCACAATCATCGGGACGGGCGGCCGCTCGTATTCTTTGCCTTCATAGACAAATACCCTGCAATCCACGCTATCGCCGCAAAGATCACCACAATCCACGCAGTTGCTTTCCACAAGTTCGGTGCAAATATCCACGCCGTTCACGCGGATGGTCGGGGAGCTGATAAAGCGGTATTCCTCTGCAAGTTCCCTCGATGTGATGTTGATGGAATTGATCCTAACTTCAAGCCCAAGCGTATCAAACACGCCTGATAGGACATGAAGTGCCTGTTTGAGCGTTTCATCCGTTGCCATGCACCGCTCACAGGTATTCAGATCGAGATAGAGAAAATCAATAAGAAGCTGTTTCATTCTGGAAACCACCTTTTCGTATTGTTTGCAATCTTAACAAGTATCAGCATGACCGGCACTTCGGTAAGTACACCCACAATGGTAGCCAACGCCACGGGCGACTGTGCACCAAACAGGGCGATGGCAACCGCAACCGCAAGCTCAAAGAAGTTTGATGCGCCAATCATTCCGGCTGGTGCGGCGATATTGTGCGGCAGTTTAAGTGCCTTGCTTGCCAAGTATGCGATAAAGAAAATCAGGAACGTCTGAATAATCAAGGGCACAGCAATCAAAACGATGTGCAGCGGATTTTCCAAAATGACATTGCCCTGAAACGAGAAAATAAGGATCAGCGTCAAAAGCAGACCCGCAACGGTGATATGGTTCCATTTCGGTAGGAACATATGAGTAAAGTAATCCTCGCCCTTTCGTTTGATGAGTTGTGTCCGTGTGATGATACCCGCTGCGAGGGGGACAACAACGAACAGCGCCACCGATAACAGCAGCGTATCCCACGGGATGGAAACGCCGCCTACACCGAGCAGAAAAGCCACGATTGGAGCAAAGGCAGGGAGAATAATAAGGTCATTGGTCGCAACCTGCACCACTGTGTAAGCGGGGTCGCCCTTAGTTAAGTGGCTCCAAACAAATACCATTGCAGTACAAGGGGCGGCTCCAAGCAGGATAGCCCCGGCCAGATAGTCCTTTGCCAAATCTGCAGGGATAAGGGTTTTGAATATCACGAAGAAAAATAGACTTGCAATGCCGAACATTGTAAAGGGCTTAATCAGCCAGTTTGTTACCCACGTTATAAAAAGTCCTTTGGGATTTTTGCCCACATTCTTAATACTCTTGAAATCCACCTTGAGCATCATGGGGAAAATCATCAGCCATATCAAAATGGCAATGGGGACAGACACCTGGGCATACTCAAATCGGCCTAAGAAGGACGGGATAACGGGTAGAAATTGACCGATCAGAATACCCGCCGCCATACAAAGCAGTACCCATACTGTCAAATATCTTTCAAAAAAGCCGATGCCTTGATTTTGTTTACCCTTTTCCACAGGTGCTTTCCTCCTCTTTGCAAATACAATCTTCTTTGTCGGTAGTGATGGAGTTTAGGAAGTTTTTGAAATCCTGTACTTTGCCATCGTTCAGAGAATAATGTGTCCACTTGCCTTCTTTGCGCCCATTCACCAAACCGCAATCACAAAGTATTTTCATGTGGTGGGATAAGGTCGGCTGCGTAATATTGAATTTCTCTAAAATCTTGCAGGCACACAGCTCACCACAGGAAAGCATATCCATAATCATCAGCCGGTTTATGTCCGCAAGGGCCTTGAATAATCCGATATTTTCAGCATATTTACTGCTCAATCAAATCACCTCACATAGATAATTGTCTATGTGTATTATATGCCAACACATAGATGGATGTCAATGTGTTTTGGTGTTTATTTTGGGAATAAAAAAGACGGCAGAAAGCCGTCAGTTTCATCTTATAAGATATAAACAATCAATCCGTGTGTGTATTTCTATAACGAAGAATACAGTTGGTCAATACATGACCGCGCCCAGCACGGCGGCAATGACGATCAGCAGTATCGGTGAAAGCTCTTTTTTTCTGACCAGCGGGGAGATGACCAATAACGCGACAAGTATAAGCAGGATGACAAGAGCCGCCGCGTCAAAGGCAATGCTTTCTATCCCGCCCAGTACGGCGGTAAACGCCATATACATGCCGGTGGCGAGGATGACGCCCATCAGACACGGCTTGATGCCCTGCAGTACCGCCTGCACATTTTTGTATTTCAGCCACTTCCGCAGAAACATGGTAATGAGCAGGATGATAATGAAGGACGGAAATATAACGCCCAGCGTGGCGACCACCGCACCGGGAACGCCCGCCTGCGAAGCGCCGATATAGGTGGCGGCGTTGACCATGATCGGTCCCGGCGTGGATTCGCTGAGCGCCACCATGTTTGCGAACATCACCTCATCCAGCCAGCCTCGCGCCAGAACGACCTCCTTGATAAGCGGTATTGCTCCATATGCACCGCCGAAAGCAAACATCCCGATTTTCAAAAACTCCCAGAAAAGAGACAGATAAATCATTTCTGCGCTCCTTTCCGCTTGGGTAGAGCATAGAGGCAGAAGCCGAGAAAGCCCGCGATCAGTATCAGATAGATGGTGGAAAAGTGGATGCCCAGCAAATCCAGAACAAGCACGACAGCGAAGAATACTATGATGAACGCTATGCCGAGGGGTTTGTTGGGCGTCTTTTTGAGCATCTTCTTTATCATCATGACCGCCGCTTGCATGATCAGAATGGCGACGGCAATTCGAATGCCCTTGAAAGCGTTTGCGATAAGCGGATAATTCAGCAAGTCCTCAAAGAACGCGGATATAATGAGGATGATGAGAAACGACGGCAGCACCATACCCAGTGTGGCGACAACGGCTCCGGGCAGCCCCGCTTTTTTGTAGCCGGTATATGTGGCGCAGTTGATGGCGATAGGGCCGGGTGTGGATTCAGCGACTACCGTTACATCCATCAGTTCGTCGGAAGTGATCCACTCTTTTTTCTCAACGCACTCATGATCGAGTAATGAAATCATAGCATATCCGCCGCCGAAAGTGAATGCACCGATTTTCGCAAAGGTTAAAAAGAGTTGGGGTAAGATGCTCATTTCGTGTTCGCCTCCCGAAACTCACACTGACAGACCGACATATCCCGGTCTAATCCCCGCGATTGCTCCTGCATTTGGCGTACGGTATCAAAGAGAAGGTCGATGGCCTCCTGCCTTGGCAGGTAATGTGTGTGATAGCCGTACTTCTCGCCATACACTAGCCCCGCTTCCCGCATGACCTTCATGTGTTGGGATATGGCAGACTCGCTGACGCCCAGCTTTTTTGATAACGAACGAACACAATGCTTTCGTTCCAGCAGACAGCACCAAATACGATAGCGCATCGGCTCGCCTAAAACCCTCATAGTGCTTTCGGCACCCATTAAACCATCTCCATCTATTTTAGTGATGGCTTAATTATAATGTCAATATTTGATTTAGTCAACGCTTAACAGAAAATTAAGCAAGCTATATTCGCTAGATAACCTCAGATTGGTAGGGCTATTATGTATGCGTCACCATTCTTACGCA
>DALYYK010000274.1:0-1073 GCA_031983305.1 Candidatus Fimivivens sp.
TGACACGCTGCAACAGCTTGTTCATGATGGTGGCGGTCTCCTGCGAGTTGACGCGCTTCGGAACCGCCTTATTTTCAAGAATAATGTTGCCCTCGGAATCGATGACCTTCGTGTAGGAATGCGGCGCGGTATAAAGCCCGCCATTGCCGAAGATCTGATAGGCGCCGGCCATTTCAAGCGGCGTGACACCCTTGGTCAGACCACCCAATGCCATCGGGGCCAGTGCGACGTCGGTAAACACCTTGCCGTTTTTCGCTTCGCTTTCGACGAGATTTTTAAACCCCAGCGAATCGCGCAGGAAATTAAAGCTCGTGCGCGGCGACAGCATCTGAACCAGCTTGACCGGTATCGTGTTGGTCGAGCGCTGAATCGCCTCGGTGATGGTCAGCGGCCCCTTATATTCGTTGTAGAAGTTTTTAGGATACAGCGAATTCGGGTCCTCGGGATCGAGCTGTATGGGGCTGTCCTCCCAGATCATCGACCAGTTGATCATATTGTATTCCATCGCCAGCGAATAAGAGGCGATCGGCTTGATGGTCGAGCCGGGGTGGCGCACGGCGCTGGTGGCGCGGTTAAAGACGCGCGCGCCGGTTTTCTCGCGGTTAGAGCCGACAATAGCCTTTATTTCGCCGTTAAAGTCGAGAATGACAAAGGCCGATTCAGGATATTCCTCATTGCGAATCTTCGGGAAGGTCTCGGGGTCGAGATATTTCTTCTCGAGATAGTCCTGCATCTCAGCGTCGACGGTGGTGTAAATTCTAAAGCCGCCGGTGCGCAGCGCCTCTTTCGCGCCCGATTCGGTATAGCCGGCCTTGGTGACAAGGTCGCTTAACACCTCTTCGTAAACGGTGTCGATAAACCAGTTCTGCACCGTGTCGAGCTTCTGGACATACTCCTCCTTTTTAAAGACCATTTCCTGCGCGACCGCCGCTTCATATTCTTCGTCGGTCAGCATCAGGGTTCCGTCGGGATGCTGCTGCTCATGCATCATGCCCAGAATCATCAGCTGGCGGGTACGGTTGTCCTCGGGGTTTGAGAAGGGGTTCCATTTGGTCGGGTTCTGCGTAATCGCA